>NZ_JBLXHU010000021.1:0-54157 GCF_048259285.1 Bizionia sp.
TATCACAATTTTAATAGAGGTTGTTGGATTTGTTGGACTATCTTGAAGGAAAAATTCTTTAAAGGAATTTCCAGACTTATCAGAAGACGATACATATCCTTTAATATATATATTTTCAACTTCTTCTATATACGGCATAGCATCCGTAGTATCACCATCATTATTTGGGTCCGATGAATATCTAGATTTCGCATCTGCTATAGAAATTTCTGTTCCATTAGCCAATAAGGTATTTAATCGTGCATTTTCTTCATCACCTAAACTTGTAGGAATGGTGTAATCGTCATCTTGAACACAAGATACAATAGCTAAACTAGCAACTACTGTTAATACTAGGGTTAAAAATTTATTTGTTTTCATAATCAATAATACGTTTAATTAATTTTTCTTTTTCGTTTTTAGAATCTAAAGTTAACATTTACAAAATAAGTAGCACCACGTCCATACCAGTATTTTGGTCCAAATTGACGTTTAGGTGTTTGATTGTCAGCTAACAATTCGTTGTAATTGGCATTTCTACCTTGTTCAAAACCACCTGTTTTGTAAATCTCATCTAATAGGTTATTTACACTTGCAAATACACCAATGTAGTAATCGCCAATTTTCCAAGATTTTCCACCTGTTAAGTTTACAGTAAAATACGCATCAATTTCTTCTTGCTTTAATAATTCGGTTGCTACGTCTTCATCATAATTATTAATTGGTAAACCATCGTTAGCTAAATAAAAGTTTTGCGTTCTTAACAATGGACTCACATCTATATACGCATTTGCTAAATAATTAACCGTTGCTCCAAAAAACCAATAGTCAGGATCGCGATATTCAAAACCAAGAGAATACGCTTGTTGTGGTCCACCTGCTATTTTATAATCTTTTAAATTAGATGTAAATGTTTGAGTTCTACCAAAACTTGTAGACGTTAAATATAAATCAGGGTTGTTATCATAAGTATATTGACCTACTGCCGCGACACCTTTTAACTTAATAGTTGGTGTTACTTGAGCTTCAATACCTAATTCGGCACCAATGTGCTTTTTATCCACACCTTGTAAAACTTCTTGAACAAATGCAGATGTATCGTTAAACTCTTCACCAACGTTGGTAATACCGTCAGCATAATAGAATCCTATTTCATTGGCATCTTCAATTTTCGTGTAGTAACCTGTTAATTTAGCCTTCACAATTGGAGATCTGAAAATATAACTAGCATCAAACGATGTGATTTTTTCTTCTGTTATATTATCAACTACACTATTGTTATCTCTTGAATTAGAATATGTATTTCTAATAGTTGGTGCTTTTGTAAGATAGCCACCATTCACATCTATTAAGTGTTTTCCAGTTATTTTATACGTAAGTCCAGCTTTTGCGCCGACACCAGTAAAGTTTAACTTCTCACCTTTTCCTAGAGATAAGTTGCCTAGAAACGCGCTGTTTTCCCAAAGGCCTTCACGTTGATAAGATGTACTTGTTACACTTCCTGAAAGGTAGAAATCTACTTTACTATATTTAAATTGTGCTTGAGCATATCCTGAAATAACCTCTGCAAAAATATTATAGTTGTAACGGAATTTATCACCTTCACCAATAACGCGGTTGGGGTTTTGGTTGTCATATTGGTAGTTGTCAAACGAATCCACGTTTAAAACATTATTACCGCCTAATAAATCTATTATTTCACCAAAGTTTTCTGACTTTAAGTTTTTGTAATTTACAGCGGCATTTAAAATAATGTTATCATTAATTTCCGTGTTGAAAATAGAATTCACCGTTATTTGCTTATCATCTTGACGGTCTTCATATAATACATAGGCATTTGTATCACCTACTGACGCATTGGTAATATTGGCATCTAAAATACGTTCCCAATCAATCTGGCCACCATTCATAAAATTTTGTTCAGCAATATAAGCGCCTGCATAATCAGGACCATCATTATCCGCTAAAAAGTAACTTGGTAAATCTTGGTAATAAGCAGGGCTTGGATTTGCTCCACCCCCATAATCTAAACGGCTATTTCCTATTTTACCAAATTGATAACCCACATTGGTATTTAAAGTAGTTTTACTACCAATGTCCCAATAGTGATTCAACATTAAAATAGGTTCTTCAATTTCTTTGATTCGTGAATTTTTCTTTTCACCATCTAACCAACCCCAATATTCGTTGTATTTAATATCTTTTAAATCGTAAACCTCTTGTGTATTAGGCGACGATTTTCCACGACGATTTGGCGTGTACATAGATGTAAAGTTCAAGCTGTGCTTGTCATTGATTTGTTTTTCAATGGCTATGAAGAACGAATTGGCATCATACAACGTTGCGTCTTGATAACCTTCATTTCCCCAGCGTCTTCCGCCCATTGCAGCGTAAGACCAACCACCTTCTAATAAACCAGATGCATAACTAGCCATAACACGGTTTGTATAACTTCTATTTGAAGATGAATAGGTTACACGGCCGCCTTCACGATATTGTGATGCACGAACATTCATATTAGTTGTACCTAAAATACCACCAAAATTATAAGCTGAAGGTGCTAAACCAGTAGTTAATTCCTGGTTACGAAGCATGTCATTTAATCCACCCCAATCACTCCATTGCGGTCTACCATCATAAATCTTATTCATTTCGATACCGTTAATCAAAACCGAACCGTTTTCAGAATCTAAACCTCTTACTCTATAAAAGGAAGAACTCCATTCAAAAGCTGCTGTTCTTTGAAACACATCTTGAGAAGATTGTAGTAAACCTGAAATATTATCAAGTCCACCAGATTCGTCATCCAATTCATCATCTGTTAGGTTAATAGTAAACAAATCAGCCGATGTATCTCTTTCTAGAGTCATATCAGTAATATTTACCGTTTGCCCTTCATTAATGACAATTGGATATCTTTTAAAGACATACTCGTCTTTAGATATTCTTAAAATCTGATCTCCCAATGGTAAATTTGAAGAAAATTCAAACATACCGTTTTCATCAGTTGTGGTTGTAATGTCTGTACCTTCAATGGTAACAGTTACATTTCGAATTGGATCGAAGGAAATGGCTTCTGTGACACTTCCTTTTACTACTGTTTGTTGAGCAAATGCAGTAATTGTTGCGAAAAATCCGAATAAAAAAACAATTAAACTTTTTTTCATACTAGAATTTATAATTAAAAAGATTGATACTTTGCGTTAAATGTTAATTAAATTAAGCGTGCAAATTTACATTATTTATAATAAATATCTACTTTTGGCGTAAGATTTGTATTAACATAACTTAAACATAACACACAATTTAATGAAAAAACTCAAAGTTTGGATCACTATAGTTCTTGTATGCGTTGCTATAACTGCAAAGGCTCAAGATGGGAAAAAATTTAAAATTCATACGGTAGCCTTTTATAATCTAGAAAATTTATTTGACACCATTAATGATCCTAATAAAAATGATGAGGCTAGCCCCATTATGGAAATGAAGGTTAACACAAGTGACATTTATAAAAAGAAAGTATCTAACATGGCACGTGTACTAGCTGATATTGGTACAGATACTGCAAAAAATTCACCTGTTATTATTGGTGTTTCGGAGGTAGAAAATCAAGATGTTTTAGAGGATGTGGTTAATGATCCACAACTTATTTCTAAAGATTATGGCATTGTGCATTATGACTCACCAGATCGTCGTGGTATTGATGTTGGTTTATTATATCAGAAGAAGTTTTTCACGCCTATTAACACCAGTAACCATGAGTTAATTATTTATGATGATTCTCGCGAACGTGTTTATACAAGAGATCAACTTTTAGTAAGTGGAAAATTAGAAGGTGAAATGATTCATATTATTGTTAATCACTGGCCATCTAGAAGTGGTGGTGAGGCCAGAAGTAGACCAAAACGTGTTGCAGCTGCTGGATTGAGCAAAAAAATAATTGACTCGCTACAAACACTAGATCCGTATGCTAAAATTATACTAATGGGCGATTTAAATGACGATCCAACAAATGAGAGTGTAAAGAAGGTTTTAGGAGCCAAAAGCGACAAGGAGGATGTTGAGCTTAAAGGTATTTACAACCCTTTTGAAAAGCTGTTTAAAATGGGTGTAGGATCTAATGCGTATAGAGACAGCTGGAGTTTATTTGACCAAGTATTAATAACACAACCTTTTTTAGAAAAAGACTACAGTTCTTTACGTTTTTATCAGGCACATGTGTTCAATAAAAACTATTTAGTAAACAAGAGAGGTAAGTATAAAGGTTATCCTTTACGAAGTTTTGCCGATGGTGGTTTTACTGATGGCTTTAGTGATCACTTTCCAGCTTTTATATATTTAATTAAGGAAGTGAAGTAAACAGATACATTTCTCAATAAAAAAAGTGCCTTTAAAATTTATTAAAGGCACTTTTTTTATTGGATTTATAGGATTCTAACCTATCCAGACATTCCATGGAATTTTTGCCAAAATAAGGATTAACGCTATCGTGTAAAAAACAGCTATCATTCTGAATTTTGCTTTAGAGGTTAGTTTCTTTTTATGTTTAGAATACCCTATGGTAATTAATGCTACTGCAATAATCATGGTTAAAGGATGTTCTACAATATTAGAGCGTAAGGTACTATCTTTCATCACGGCACCCATGCCCATCTCGCTAATAATTGATATATAATCAGCTGCAAAATAGAATACAATACCTATAAGTAATTGAATGTGTGATACGATTAAGGTAAATAAAGACATTCTGAAATCTTTAGCCGAATATTCCTTTCCTGCCATGGCTTTTACAAGGGCATTTAAAGTAGCTACAACTAGGATTAAAAGCACGAAATAAGCCCATCCTGAATGCAACATTTTTATAGTATTATACATATTTTAAAGTTTAATAGTTAGTATTACAAATGTAATAAATAAAGCGTACAAAAAAACCGCTTCGGTTTGTGAAGCGGTTTTTAATATTAAATAATAGGAATTAGAAATTGTATTTAACAGATGCATTAAATGTTAATCCATTCGTATTGTAGTATCCAAAATTATCAGATTGTTGAATTCTTACTTCATCAAATAAGTTATAAACGTTACCAACTAGAGTTAAACGTTGACCACCAAATTCAAAGTTATAAGATAACCCCACGTCTGTTAAAGAATATGCTGCAATTCTACCAACATTTTTAGTTTGCACAGAATTTCCATCATTTTCAAATAAACGATCGTAATAATTTATGTTTCCATAAAGAGTTAAACCATCAATAACACGAGCTCTTGCTCCAAAACCAGCAGTAAATTGTGGCGCATTTGTAATTTTAACCCCTTCTCTATTTGTACCTGGAGATTCAGAAACTAGATCACCTGTTCTGTCATTGTATATAGATACGTCAGATGTCCCATCAAACTCCCAACTTCCACCAGACACATAACCTGTTAAGCTAATAGCATTTGTAATACGGTATTCCATATCTAATTCCACACCTTTATGAATTTGACGTACTCCTCGATCAAATATATTTAATTCAATATCATCAGAATCATCACCTGGTGTACCATTATCATCAATATCAGTACCTGTAATCACACGGTTTTCCCAATCTGTATAATAGAAGTTAAAATCAGCTCTAAATTTATTCACTTTAAACTTATAACCTAATTCAAAACTTGTGATTTCTTCATTTTCAACTTCTGGATTTAAAAGTTCGTTTGAACTTCTTATATCTCTAAAAATATTATCTAAAAATGGCTGTCTAGAATAAAATCCAGCATTCAAGTAAATACGGCTACTACTAGGATCAATTGCATAAGAGACACCTCCTTTTAAATTATAACCTAATTTATTTAGTTTTTCAGATTTACCTAAACCTTCATTTTCAAAACGTCCATCTCTTTGGTAAGATTGATTAGATACGGCACCTTGGAAAAACACAGAAAAATTATCGTTAGCATATTCAATTTGTCCAAAAGCACCTTGATAATTGATGTTTTCTGAATAGTCATAATCAATTCTCTGACCTTCATCAGCAAAATTAAATAAAGAAGCCCATGGTTTAGCATCAAACGAATCTGTTACTATTGCGCCATCTTGCCTGTCATTAGCCCAACCATTTAATCCATAAAAGTCTGCTACTTGACGGAAGTGATCTCCTCTATATAATCTAATATCAGCACCAATATTAAAACTTAAGTTTTCGTTAATTTCATGGTTAAAGCTAGTTACTAAACCATACCAAGAGTGATTGTTTACAGAAGAACGTCGAATATAACTTGTGTTACTTTCACCACTTTCATTACCAATACCATTATTATCGGCCAAAGCTTGTTGCTCGATTGCAAAGTAATCCATTTGACCATCAGCAGTTCTTATTCTACCACGACCACGATCACCAGTTCCGCCACCACGTCCCCATGATGCATAAACAACCGTTGCCAATTCTGATTTTTCAGAAATATTCCAATCCCAGTTAAAGTTAAATACTGGCTTGTGGTAATAGTTTGTTCTTTCAGACTCAATACCTTCCGTATAAACACCATTTCGTAAACCTTCAGTATAACCCCAATGTTGGTTAAATTTCGGTGTTTTTTCTAACGTCTCTAAACTTTGAGACCATCTTTGACCATGTTGCTGCGGTGCACCTGTTAATAACACATTGAAGGCATGGCTCTCGTTTGGCTTATAACCAGCGGACATAAAATATGTTTGACCAGAACCAAATGTACCTTGAGCCCATTTTCTATGTGCTTGCCAGTGGTCTAACAATACAGAAAAAGACCATCCTTTTTCATTTAAACCTGTATCATAAGAAACAGTTCCTTTAAAGTAGCTATCATTACCACCCATAAAACGAGCAAAACCACCTTTAGTTCTGTCCGTAGATTTCATAACTAAGTTCATGGTTCCACCAACTGAAGATATAGCCAATTTAGATGAACCCAGACCACGTTGTAATTGAACCCCATTAGCAACATCTGCAATACCAGACCAATTAGACCAATATACACGTCCATCTTCCATACCATTAACTGGTTGACCGTTTAATAAAACAGCAATGTTTGTTTGGTCGAAACCACGTAAAAACATTTGTGAATCACCAAAACCTGTTTGGCCAGACACATACACAGATGGTGTATTTTTAATAATTTCAGAAACCTCAACGTTACCCACGGCACGTTCTTGAATTTCTGCTCTTTTAATAGTAGAAACAGCAATTGGTGTTGCTCTATCCTCTGCTAAATCAATAACACCAGATCCTACAATAACAACTTCTTCCAATGTATTATCGCTAGCTAAAGAAATATTCCCAATAGCTTTACTTCCTGTTACTGCAACTGTTTTAGTTCCGTAACCTACATACGATATTACTAATGTTGCATTTGTTCTACTAGTTGTAATAGTAAAATTACCATCAAAATCAGAAGACACACCGTTGGTAGTACCTTTTTCAATGATGTTGGCACCAGGTAGTGGCGCGTTCATTTCGGCATCCATGATTGTACCTGATACAGTACTTTGAGCCATTGTCATACCAGTAAACAAAATCGCTACTGCTAAAAATAATAATCTTGTAATTTTTTTCATTGTATTAAAAAGATTGGTTTTTAAATTTTCGGCAAAATTAACCCTTTAAAGCATATTAACATGAATTTAAGGTTAAGTTTTTACGCTTAGCTGAAGATAACACTTAATACACGTTAATAATATGATAAAAAATAAAGCTATTAACAGTCTTTTCAACAAAAAAAACTATTTTTTCAGATAATACTTCAATATTTTGGCAGAGGAGGCGTCATGATTGGCAAAAGTGTTATTTTTTATGTCCTGTAAAATATTTGTAGCTAATTGCTTGCCGAACTCCACACCAAACTGATCATAACTATAAATATTCCAAACAATGCCTTGAACAAATATTTTATGTTCGTAAAGACCAATAAGCTTCCCTAAACTCTCTGGTGTCAGCTTTTTGATGAAGATGGTATTCGTTGGATTATTCCCTTTAAATACTTTAAATGGAACTAAAGATTGTATATTTCCTAAAGATTTGCCTTGCTTTTCATATTCCGCAAGAACATCTGCTGCCGTTTTCCCTTTCATTAATGCTTCGGTTTGAGCTATGAAATTGGAAATCAATTTATCCTGATGATCTTTATTCTCATGAAGGGATTCCGCAAAGCCAATAAAATCGGCTGGAATTAGTTTGGTGCCTTGATGAATTAATTGAAAAAAGGCGTGTTGCGAGTTCGTTCCTGGTTCTCCCCAGATTATCGTTCCTGTCTGGTAATTTAAAGGCTGTCCATTTCTATCAACAGATTTCCCATTACTTTCCATAGCAGCTTGCTGCAAATAAGTAGCAAACTGATTTAGATATTGTGTGTAGGGAATAACAGCCTCACTTTCGGCATTAAAAAAATTGTTGTACCATATACTTATTAATGCTAAAACAACTGGAATATTTTCGTTAAAGGCTGCTGTTTTAAAATGTGTATCCATTTTATGTGCACCTTGTAACAGCTTATCAAAGTTATCATAACCTATAGATAAACTTATAGATAACCCAACGGAACTCCATAAAGAAAACCGGCCACCAACCCAGTCCCACATCGGAAAAATATTATCAGGGTGAATGCCAAACTCTTGAACACCTTTACCATTTGCAGAAACAGCAACAAAGTGTTTTGCTATGGAATGTTCTGGAGCGTACTTTAAAAACCATTCCCGAATAGTGTTAGCATTAGAAAGCGTTTCTTGTGTTGTAAAGCTTTTAGAAACAATAACGAAAAGCGTGGTTTCTGGGTTCAGCTTTTTAATGATTTCATTAACATGATCGCCATCTACATTACTAACAAAATGCGTCGTTAATTGGTTTTTGTAGAACTGTAAAGCTTCAACAACCATAGCAGGCCCCAAATCTGAACCGCCAATACCAATGTTTACCACATCCGTAAAGGCCCTACCCGTAAACCCGGTAACTTCACCATTTATTACTTGATTAGTAAACGATTGTATTTGCTT
The DNA here is from genome assembly GCF_048259285.1 of Bizionia sp. Lineage (NCBI taxonomy): Bacteria > Pseudomonadati > Bacteroidota > Flavobacteriia > Flavobacteriales > Flavobacteriaceae > Bizionia > Bizionia sp. The sequence goes on from NZ_JBLXHU010000021.1 coordinate 8,981, forward strand.
CTTAGCTTGATATATTTGAGGAATAATATTAACACCATTTACTAAAACGGTTGCCGTTTCTGGCGCTCTTAAAGCAGTGTGCAAAACAGCACGATCTTCCGTTTCATTAATGCTTTTACCGGAAAACTGACTTTCAATAGCGTCTTGTAAATGCGTTTCTTTGGCTAGTTTTAGAAGTAAATCTAACGTTTCTTCAGTGATTCTATTTTTTGAAAAATCAACCAAAAAATCATCCCATTCAATTGAAAACGTATCCGCACGACTATCATCATTAGCAAATAAATCTGTCATTTTCAGGTTTTTCGTTTCTGAAAAATGCTCACGAAGATTTTGCCAAGCCTTGGTAGTTGTTGGATTCGTTTTCGATAATGCCATAAGCTTAATCTAGTTGTGTAATTAAATCTTCTGGTGTAGATTCTAAACCATTAGAATTTTGAACATTAATAGCGTCCAACTGTAATTTTAAGGGCTTAATGAAATCTAAATACCTAGCTTTTAGACTATCAGAAATTGGTTCTGCTTCTGGTAATTTTTGCTTGAAAGGATCTACTTGTTTTCCATTTTTCCAAAAACGATAACACACGTGAGGACCAGATGTATTTCCAGTCATTCCCACCCAACCAATTATATCTCCTTGTTTTACGTATTGACCAACCTTTACATTTTGGCTTTTCATATGTAAATACTGCGTTTCGTATGCTGAATTATGTCTTATTTTTACATAATTCCCATTCCCTCTTGTGTAAGCAGATTTGGTAACCGTTCCATTAGCCGTGGAACGAATAGGCGTTCCTATATTGGCAGCAAAATCGGTTCCTTTATGAGGTCTGATTTTATTTCCATAGAGCGCAATACGTCTTTTTAAATTATATCGGGATGAAATACGTTTGTATTCCACTGGAGCTTTTAAAAAGGCTCGACGTAAATTTTTAGCTTCTTCATTAAAGTAATCGCGTAATCCTTTTACTGTATCTGTTTCAAATTCAAACGCATAAAATGGTTCACTTTTATGCTCAAAATATGCGGCTTTAATATGGTCAATTCCGGCATAAATAGTATCATCAATATACTTATCCGTATAAATAATCTTGAAGTGATCACCTTTTTGAAGTCTGGTAAAATCAATGGTCCAAGCGTAAATATCAGACATTTTATAGGCTAAAATTAGACTTTTACCACCATCGGAAAGTGTTTGCGACAAATCACTATTAATAACACCAGCAAATTCCTTTTCAACATAGGTTATCGGCTTTCGACTTGTAAAAGCATGAATAGAATCTTTAAAATTTAGCACCACATACTCTTCACGATTAGGCTGATAAATAAAGGAAAGGGCTTGTTGCAACGAGTCTTTAGAACATAAAACTGTGTATGGTTTTCCTAATTGCAGTTTTCTAATATCGAAATCATTTTTAGTCTGTTCTGCAATTTCAAAAATTTTAGGATAACCCACTTTGTAACGTTCCATAATAACACCAAAGCTATCTCCTTTGCGAATGGTATCGCGTTTAACAACGTAGTCGTTTAGGTTAAAGCCAAATTCCTTCAGTTCCTCTGGTGGAATAATAGCTGCAAATTCATCTTCATAAACAGGCTCTGGCTTGTTGTCCTTACAGCTAACTAATGTAAACAATAAGGCAAAAAGAATTATACATTCTCTCCCCATTCTGCTAATTCTTTTTCGCTCCATAATTCTGGAAAAAATATTCGTCTTTGATATTTTGGATGCATATATTTTACCCATTCGCTTCCTCCTGTTGCTTCTGTAGTTTTACCACCAATGTTTAAATAATGATTGGCGGTATTGTAATGTGCCATAACCCATTTAATATTAACGGTATGGTCATAATGACGCATGGCATTTACTAAATCTTTATTTGTTCTAACAGCTTCCGGCAATTCTTTAAACTTGGTCCAAAGATTACTAGTGTTGTAGAATTTCGCAAATCTAATAAATTCCTCTTTGTATCGTTCTTCAAAAACTGTTAATAAATAACTTTTTTTACCGGTTTTGTAGTCTTTTCCTGCAGCTTGCCAGTATAAATGCTCAAAAGCATGCTCAAAAGGTGTGTTTCTGTCTATAGTTTCACGAAAACGATTATCTATTAAATTGATTAATTCTGTAGATGAGATTTCAATTTTTCGGTATTGGGCACTTTGAAAACCACTTGCAGGCGTTAAGGTGGTTCTGAACTTATTGTACTGCTCCACGTCCATTCCTTCGCGCATAATTTCAAAGGAAGAGGTTAGCATATCAAAATACCGACTTACACGCATTAATTTTGTTGAAAAGAAATCGGCTGTCAGTTTTTCGGCAGTTGCAACCTGATCAATTTCCCAAAGAATCATTTTAAACAGTAATTCGTTTATTTGATGATACATGATAAATACCATTTCATCTGGTAAAACGGTACGCTGCGTTTGTAAATCTAAAAGTGCATCTGTTTGAATGTAATCCCAATAATTTATAGGTTTACTATATAACAAGCCTTGTAAGTGTACATCTAAATCTTGACCTATATTATCAAACTTTTCTTTTAGTTGGTTGGTTATGTCGGTATTCATGCTACTAATTTTTTACTATAATATTAAAAGGGTGTTTTAAGCCTTTAAAAGCATCCAAATCCGCTCTTAAAGAACCTACAGCCAAATCGGCTTTAATACGTAAAGGTATTCTATTTTTATCATTTGAAACCCATAATGTAAGGCTTTCTTCTTCTTTAAAAACACGACCTGCCATTACATACGGTCTAAATTTCAAGGTGTTTACTTTTCCAAAATTGGTATTAATTATTTCAGTTCCCAGATAGCGCAATTTAAAACCATAATTTTCTTCATCAAAAAACATATTAACCTCCACTTCATCGTTTATTTTCAAGTTTTCAATATCCAGATTATTACGCAAATAATAAAATGTAGATACCATATCTTGAATATTTGGTTTTGTATCAAAGGTCTTTTTTTTATTATGTTTTATGTTATTTACATGAGCCTTATGGTTGTTTTGGTCGAATTCTATTTCAATATTCTTGGTATGACCACCTTCATCAATATCTCTGATAAACTTATAAGGCACATTCAATTTTTTATCAAAATAACTCTCGTACCTATCCTTCACTGCAAAAAACCAACTAACGGCTCCAGTGGTCCAGCCCTTGCCTACTACATGGTAAACGGGTTTGTTTTTATACGTAGATTCGTTAACGGTAAGGGTGGCTTCTCCGGCTTTCATCCATCCGCTATAACTCATTTCAAATCGAAACCATTCACCTGTATCAAAGGCACTTTCTATTTGGGAAAATGCGGTGTTTAAGGAAACAATGGCGATTATAGTTAAAAGTATTTTTTTCATAAGCTTAATTCTAATTGTAAATACAACAATAACGTTGTTTTTCCTTATAGATTACAAATAGTATTCCAAAAATATAATACAAAAAAACTCCATCGATAATTGTGATAGAGTTTTTATAATATTCATTAACGTATTAGGCATTAAAGCGTTCCTCTTAAAGCCTGCTCACGCTCTATAGACTCAAAAAGTGCTTTAAAGTTTCCAGCTCCAAAACCTTTGGCTCCCATACGTTGAATAATTTCAAAGAATAAAGTTGGTCTATCTTCAACTGGTTTGGTGAAAATTTGTAATAAGTAACCTTCTTCATCCGCATCAATCATAATGCCTAATGATTTTAGCTTTTCAATGTCTTCACGTAATTCGTGGCTAAATTCTTCTAAACGTCCAGGTACAGATTTATAATAGGATTCTGGAGGTGTGGATAAAAACTCAACACCGCGAGAACGCAAATCAGAAACCGTGGAAATAATATCATCCGTTGCTACGGCTATGTGCTGAACACCTGGTCCTTCATAAAAATCTAAATACTCTTCAATTTGTGATTTCTTTTTACCTTTTGCAGGTTCATTAATTGGGAATTTTATACGACCATTTCCATTACTCATAACCTTACTCATTAAAGCCGAATACTCCGTGTGGATTTGCTTATCATCAAAGGACAAGAAATTAACAAATCCCATAACGTCTTCATACCATTTTACCCAAGTATTCATTTCACCCCAACCTACGTTGCCAACCATGTGGTCTATAAATTTTAAACCGGTTGCTTTTGGGTTATAGTCGGATTTCCATTCTACAAAACCTGGCAGAAACTTCCCGTTGTAGTTTTTACGTTCTACAAACATATGTACGGTTTCTCCGTAGGTATAAATTCCAGCACGAACTACTTCACCATGTTCGTCTTTTTCAACGGTTGGTTCCAGATAAGATTTAGCACCACGTTTGGTCGTTTCTTCATAAGCACTTCTAGCATCATCTACCCATAAAGCAACAACTTTTACACCATCACCATGTTTTACAATATGATCGTTAATGGGTGATGCACTTGTTAAAGGCGTGGTTAAAACCAAACGGATTTTATCTTGCTTTAATACGTAACTAACCTTATCTCTAGATCCTGTTTCCAATCCACGATATGCATATGATTGAAAACCGAAGGCTGTTTTATAAAAATGAGCTGCTTGCTTGGCGTTACCAACGTAAAACTCCACATAATCGGTCCCTAATAATGGCAGAAAGTCTTGCGCGTCATCAAATATTTTTTCCAATCCGTATTCTACTGATTTTATCTCTTTTTTACTCATAATTCGGTATTTTTTACTGCGTTAAGCCAGTTAATTGGTAACGCTTGTATTTTATGTTGTTATAACTTTGTTTTACTTCTAATTTATTAATGTTCCAACCATGACTTATAATAATCTTCATCAGCAATTTTCATAGCTTCTTCAGTGACTTGCAATGGCTTGAAGGTATCTACCATAACGGCTAATTCTTCGGTTTCAGTTTTTCCTATACTACGCTCTGCTGCTCCTGGGTGCGGACCATGTGGAATTCCTGCTGGATGCAAGGAAATATGACCTGCATCAATATCATTTCGACTCATAAAATCGCCATCCACATAATACAACACCTCATCACTATCTATATTGCTATGATTGTATGGCGCAGGTACGGCATCTGGATGATAATCATACAGGCGTGGCACAAAACTACATACTACAAAAGCCGCTGTTTCAAATGTTTGATGCACCGGAGGCGGCTGATGAATACGACCTGTTATCGGTTCGAAATCGTGAATTGAAAAGGCATATGGATAATTGAAACCATCATAACCTACAACATCAAAAGGGTGTGAGGCATAAACCATTTCAAAAATATCGTCTTGTTTTTTAACTTTTATTAAAAAATCACCTGATTCATTATAAGTTTCAAGCTCTTGAGGCTGTCTTAAATCCCGTTCGCAAAATGGCGAATGCTCTAATAATTGACCAAACCAATTTCTGTAGCGTTTTGGTGTATAGATGGGATGTTTGGACTCCACAATAAAGAGACGATTGTCTTCCGTATCAAAATCTATTTTGTAAATAATACCACGCGGAATGACGAGATAATCTCCGTATTTAAAATCTAGATTACCAAGCATCGTACGCAGTTTTCCTGTCCCTTTGTGAACAAAAATAAGCTCATCCGAATCTGAATTTTTATAAAAATAATCCTTCGTAGATTGTTTTGGTGCTGCTAAAATTATACGACAATCGCTATTGATTAAAACTGTTTTTCTACTGTCCAAAAAATCATTTTCCGGTTTTACTTGAAAACCTCTAAAACGATAAGACTGAATGCTATTTTTTTTGGCTATTTTTGGCGCAACACTATATTGCTTTTTTATTTCTTTTACTTGTGTTGGGCGCTGTTCATGGTAAGAATTTGTGGACATTCCATCAAAACCAACAGTACCAAAAAGTTGTTCGTAATACAGGCTACCATCCGACTTCCTAAATTGGGTATGGCGTTTGGGCGGAATTTTCCCTAATTTATGATAAAAAGGCATGTTTTAATTATTTTTAAATTGGGCGTTAGTTCTTTTGAAATAACACCACATTATAAACTACATAAAGATACTAAAATAAATGTGATTATACCGATAAAGCTCGGATTTGAAAACTTTGCAAACGTGCAGATTATTCTGGATTTCTTTTAATAAGAAACTGAAGATGGGCTAATAAGTCAATCCAAAAATGTGTCATTGTTTTACAAATATCGAAAAAAAATATGACATAATATTAAAATCCAAAAGGTCTTTAAAACCAGAAACCTAAATTAAAAAACCAGATACTTTTTTTCACCTCTGGGGACCATGTGTATTTAGCTTCTATAGGTCCAATAAATGTTTGCATAGAATAACCAATGGCATAACCCGTATAGTTTGGCGTTGTAAACCATTCACCTGAATCGAAAATATTATCAGCAACATTTGCAAAATTTGCTGCTCCAATAATATGATGGTTTTTAAACAACTCATAGTCTATAGTGAGCGCTGCTTTTACAAAGCTATTTCCGGGGATAGACAAATAATCATACCCATAAAACGAGGTGAAATTATTTATGAAATTATTCCCATAACCTCCAAGAACAAAATCTAAATATGGCGAGGTATCCTCTCCTATTTTAAAGCCACCTTGTGTGGTTATGTTTCCGGAAAATTTACCGAAACTTTTAGCATACCCCATAGTAGCCTTACCTATAGAAAATTCTGAAAAGCTATTGTTGAAATCTGACGAGTATAAATACAAATGAAAGTCTCCATCAAAGAGAAAGCCTTCATTTGGAAAGTATTTATTGTCATAAGTATCTAGCTTCAATTTCCCGTAAACACTTAAATAATCACTATTATCAAACGTTGTTTCCTCTTTGTTACTTAAGGTTAAAATAGTTTCTGTAGTAAGTTTAAACCGTTTGTGTTCTGCTCCTAAAGTTAGTGCAAAATCATTACCCAATAAAGTCTGCGCATAAAACTGATTGGTAAAGTCATCTATTTCAACATCTAATTTATTAACATTTATACCCATCAAATCTTCATCTGACAGTAAGGATGTAGCTGGAACATTCTTTTTAAATTGGTTGTAGCGTGATGTAATTCCAATACTCCAATAAAAACCTTTGTCTATATAATATTCAAAATTATACCGAATATTATCGCCCAATACAAAGTCTAAAGAAGCAACATCATCATTAAGTAATAAGCGTTTTCTGGTTAAATTTAGTAAGACACCTGTTTTATAAAGATCGTCATAATGCAAGCCTACCTTGAAAAATGTTCGTGTTTGGGTTTCTAATACGGATACATCTAAATCATATTCTCCCTCGTTTTCCGTAGGATGCAATTGGTAAACAACAGAAGCAAAATTATTGGTTGCTGCCAAATTATTAACACCCTCTACAAAAGTGGTATACTCAATTTTCTTTTCTGGTTTAATTTTCAATTTACCAATAACGTAGGCGCGCGAGTATTTTTCATTCCCAGAAATATTAATGGTATTCACCCGAATACTATCAATAACCTTAATAACAGTAGCTTTCTTGGGTTTGACTACCTGCTGATTAACTATTTTATTTAGATCGGCAATTTTCTTTTTTGTGGCTAGCTCACCATTTTCAATAATTTTACTGCCATCACTAAATGATATAACGGTATAGTCCGTAATATCCGGTTTAATATAAATATCCGTTTTTTTAGATTTTAACTTCATATCGTTAATGGTCCGATAATTATTAATTTGAAGTATAATATCTGGAGCAGAGCGCAATTCTTCGCGCGTTGCTAAATCATCCTGAACATCCACACCAATAATAATATCCATGCCTTTAGCTTTTAACTCATCAATGGGATAATTATTTACCACACCACCATCTATTAATATTTGGTCGTCTATAATTACCGGTTGAAATAAAGATGGAAAAGCTCCACTGGCCACAATGGATTGCGCTAAACTTCCTTTATCTAAAACTACGGCTTGTCCTGTTTCTACATTGGTTGCAATACAGAAAAATGGTATTGGCAATTTACTGAAGTCTTCTACATCACTTACATGCAAGGTTAGTTTTGATAGTAAACTTAATGTGTTTTGACCTCTAGATAAGGCAGATGGTAATTTTAATTTAAATTTATCAAAAGGTAAAGTAAGGGCGTATTTTTCAGAATTATCACGCTCATAAAATGTTTTAGCGGCTCGCGGCAAATTATCATTAATAATCTTATCAAAATCCACATCCCGGAAAATTGTATCTATTTGCTTTCCTGAATACCCAGCGGCATATAAGGATCCAATAATAGCTCCCATACTAGTTCCTGCCACATAATCTATACGAATCCCTAAACTATCTATCACTTTTAAAACACCAATATGTGCCAAGCCTTTGGCTCCACCACCACTTAAAACCAAACCGACTTTAGGGTCTACCGTGGAATCCTGATTTTGTGAAAAACCGGTTATGAAGATGAAAAAACAAAAGACTATTAATGTATACTTCATAAGTTGTGATAATAATTATAAATTTTGCTGGCACGTGCCACACCAACCAAAGCTTCCAATTCTTGTTTTGTTGCTTCTGAAACCCGTTTAACTGATTTAAAATGTTTTAATAAATCTACAATTGTTTTTTCGCCAATACCCGGAATCGTTTCTAACTCGGTATTTAACGCTGTTTTACTCCGTTTATTTCTGTGATGTTCAATTCCAAAACGGTGTGCTTCATTTCGTAATTGCTGAATAATTTTCAGGGTTTCACTTTTTTTATCTAAATATAAGGGAATTGGGTCATCCGGATAGAATAATTCTTCCAAACGCTTCGCAATTCCGATTATCGCAATTTTTCCTCGTAAATTTAAAGCATCCAAACTTTTTAATGCAGATGATAATTGCCCCTTACCTCCATCAATTATAATAAGCTGTGGCAAGGATTGGTCTTCATCTAGCAGACGTTTGTAGCGCCTAAAAACCACTTCTTCCATAGATGCGAAATCATCTGGACCTTCAACGGTTTTAATATTAAAATGTCTGTAATCCTTTTTGCTAGGTTTTCCATTTTTAAAAACCACACAAGCGGCAACAGGATGCGTTCCTTGAATATTGGAGTTGTCAAAACATTCAATATGCCTAGGTTCTTCAGTTAAGCGTAAATCAGATTTCATTTGCGCCATAATACGATTTACATGTCTATCAGGATCGGTTATTTTTACTTGCTTAAAGCGTTCCATGCGGTAATATTTCGCATTCCGAAGCGATAAATCTAATATATGCTTTTTATCGCCTAATTTAGGAATAGTTATTTTTAATTCTTCACCTAAATCAACGTTAAATGGCACGTAAAGTTCTTTGGAATTGGAATTAAAACGTTGACGAATTTCGGTAATTGCCAATTCTAACAACTCCTTATCAGTTTCATCCAATTTCTTCTTAATTTCTAATGTATGCGAGCGAATAATGGAACCATAAGAAATCTGCAAAAAATTAATATAACCATAACCTTCATCACTCATAATTGAAAAGACATCCACATTGCTAATTTTTGGGTTTACAATGGTGGATTTGGCTTGGTAATTTTCAAGCACATCTATTTTCTCTTTAATTATTTGGGCCTCTTCAAATTGCATGTTGGCCGCCAATTCCTTCATTTGACTTTTAAATTGCACCAGAGAGGTTTTAAAATTTCCTTTCAGAATTTCCTTTATGGACGCAATATTATCTTGATATGAGGCTTCCGTTTGAAGGCCTTCACAGGGCCCTTTACAATTTCCTAAATGGTATTCTAAACAGACTTTATATTTTCCGGCGCTTATTTTTTCAGGTGATAAATCGTAAGTACAGGTTCGTAATAAAAACAATCCACGAATTAAATCCAATAAGGTTGAAACCGTTTTCATACTGGTATATGGCCCAAAATATTCCGAACCATCTTTAATAACCCGTCTGGTAGAAAACACACGTGGAAAACGTTCGTTTTTGATACAAATCCAAGGATACGATTTATCATCTTTCAGCAATACATTATAACGTGGCCGGTACTTTTTTATCAGATTGTTTTCCAACAATAAGGCATCCGTTTCGGTATTAACAACTATATGCTTAATACTCGCAATTTTTTTTACCAAAACGCGTGTTTTACCACTATCATGCGTTTTGGTAAAATATGAACTCACGCGTTTTTTTAAATTCTTTGCTTTACCTACATATAAAATCTTACCTTCGCTATCATAATATTGATAAACACCAGGCTCATTTGGTAAGGTTTTTAATTGTATTTCTAAAGCAGTTTTAGGCATATCTTCAAAGGTACTTATTTCTATATTTTTTAAGTTATATTCGATTAATAAAAACCTAATAATTTTTAAATATAAAATGTATTGAAAAAATGACCATTTCACTAACTTGTGCCACTTTTTTAAAAAATTGAAACATGACAAAACAACTCATAGGAAGGGTTGATAAAATAGACTTTCCATTACTTAATTTATTTGAAATTGATGCTAAAATAGATACAGGTGCATACACATCTGCTATTCATTGTTCTAAAATAGTTGAGGAAAATAACACCTTGCGTTGTAAATTTTACAGCAAGGGCCATCCAAACTTTAGTGGTAAGGAAGTGGTATTTACAGAGTACACCCAAACGGATGTAAAAAGTAGTAATGGGTATAAGGAAAATAGATTCAAAATTAAATCTGAAGTCATATTCTTTGGAAAAACATATAAGATTAACTTAACTTTAAGCACGCGAGATGATATGCGATTTCCCGTATTAATTGGCAGACAATTTTTAGCTAAAAAATTTCTGGTGGACGTGGACTTGCAAAATCTATCATTTAATAAAAAACAATCATGAACATAGTTATCCTATCTAGGAACCCACATTTATATTCAACACAACGTTTGGTTGAGGAAGCAAAAAAACGCGATCATCGCGTTGAAGTTATCGACCCATTAAAGTGCGATATCATTATAGAAAAAGAAAAACCAACCATATATTATAAAGACCGTTATCTGGATTATGTGGATGCTATTATTCCAAGAATTGGTGCGTCTATTACCTTTTATGGTTGTGCCGTTGTAAGACAATTTGAAATGATGGGCGCATTCTCTATCGTTTCGTCTGGTTCTATTTTACGTTCTCGCGACAAGCTAAAAAGTCTACAACTTTTAAGTAAAGCTGGAATTGGCATGCCAAAAACTGTTTTTACAAACTACTCACGTGATGCCAAAGAAGTTCTTGCTCATGTTGGTGGTGCGCCAGTAATTATAAAGTTATTAGAAGGAACACAAGGTTTGGGTGTGGTTTTAGCTGAAACTAAAAATGCAGCCGAATCTGTGTTAGAAGCATTCAATGGCTTGGAGGCGCGCGTTATTGTTCAAGAATTTATAAAAGAAGCCAAAGGTGCTGATTTACGTGCATTGGTCGTAGATGGCCAAGTAGTTGGCGCCATGAAACGACAAGGTAAAGAAGGCGAGTTTCGTTCTAATTTACACAGAGGTGGTTCAGCCAATATTATCAAATTAAGCGAAGACGAATTGCGTTTAGCTATGGAATCTGCTCGTGCTTTAAAATTACCGGTTTGTGGTGTGGATATGCTACAATCATCTAGAGGCCCTTTATTATTGGAAGTAAACTCGACGCCAGGATTGGAAGGTATTGAAGATGCAACGGGAAAGAACATTGCCAAAGCGATTATTTCGTTTATTGAGCGAAACAAAAAATAAATATGTCGCAAAAAATCATAACCATTTTGGGTGAAAACATTGAGCCAGGCAAAAGCTACGAGCTTAATTTTGATGTGGCTAAACTACACACAGCATCCTCTATTGATGTTCCTATAATTATTGAGCGTGCTAAAAAAACAGGGCCAACCGTTCTACTTACGGCTGGTATTCATGGAGACGAGTTAAATGGTATTGAAATTGTGCGTCAACTCATTGCAAAAGGCATCAATAAACCAAAATGTGGAACAATTATTTGCATACCTATTATTAATATTTTTGGGTTTATAAATTTAAGTCGAGAGTTTCCTGATGGTCGCGATTTAAATCGGGTTTTTCCTGGTTTAAAAAACGGATCTTTAGCCAGTCGGGTTGCTTATAAACTAGTAAATGAAGTGCTTAATCAAGCCGATTATGTCCTTGATTTTCATACGGGAGGCGCTGGTCGTTTTAATGCACCGCAAGTACGTATTGCTAAAAACAGCAACAGACTAGACGCTTTAGCAAAAACCTTTGGAGCACCCTTTGTTTTGTATTCTAAAAACTTAAAAAAATCATTTAGAGAAACGGCTTATAAAGCTGGAATTGCTACCTTATTATTTGAAGGCGGAAAATCACATCACATAGATGTAAATATTACTAATACAGGCGTAAATGGTGCCAAACGGGTTTTACATAGTTTGGGCATGCTGGGTTCTAAATTTAAAGTAACCGAACCCAAACAAAAACCTGTGTTTATTATGGCTAGTAAATGGCAACGCGCCAATTATTCGGGGATGTTTAAAGCTTCGGTTGCTACGGGGACCAAAGTAAAAAAAGATGATATACTTGGAAATATTACCGATCCTTACGGCAAGTTTAATCATTTTGTACGTGCTAATAGTTCGGGATATATAATTAATGTGAACGAATCGCCATTGGTTTATCAAGGTGATGCCTTATTTCATATTACAGCTCGTTTAAAGCAGCATCATGTTAAACAGGTTGAAAATGACGAAGTCTGAATTACGAAAAATCTACAAACAAAAGCGGCAAGCACTTTCATTAGAAACGATTGACGATTTAAGCCTTCAAATTGCAAACAATCTTTTAGAAATGCCAATTTGGGAGCGTTTATACTACCATATATTTCTGTCTATTACCGAACAAAAAGAAATTAACACAGATTATATTATAAGTATTCTTTCGGGAAAAGATAAACATACAATCATTTCAAAAAGTGATTTTCAAACCACTGAATTATCGCATTATTTATTGACCGATGCTACAATTATTAAAAAAAACGCCTATAAAATTCCAGAACCTGTTAATGGAATTCCGATAGCTTCCCGTGTTATAGATGTCGTGTTTATTCCGTTATTAGCATTTGATAAACAAGGCCATCGTGTAGGTTACGGAAAAGGTTTTTATGATGGTTTTCTGAAAGATTGCAAACCCGAAACGATTAAAATAGGGCTTTCTTTTTTTGAAGCCGAAAACCAGATTGAAGGCATTTTTAAAAACGATGTGCCATTGGATTTTTGTGTCACACCAACTAAAACCTATCAGTTTTAGCCTTATAACCGTTTATATTCTGTTTTTTCTGTTAGAAATTGAATAGGTTGATTATCACTAATCTTGAATTTAGTTTCCAGTGTTTTTCTGCCTTTTAAGGTTTGAATAAATACAACAAAATGTAAATGGGGTCCTGTAGACCAACCTACATTTCCACTTTCAGCAATAAACTGATTTTTTTCAACAACATCACCTTTCTTAACTTTAGCGCCTTTCCGTTTTATATGTGTATATTCAGCAAAAGTACCATCGTCATGGTAAATAATAACTTTGTTATTAAACTCCTTGCAGTCTTGGGTTGTACAATTTTTACTAAATTTATCTACAACCTCAACAACCAAACCACCACGCGCCGCAAGAATTGGAGTGCCAATTGGCATGGAAAAGTCTAAAGCATTCTCATTAGCATGAGATGATTTACCATTATATCCTTGAGAAAGCATGTAAGCTTCACCTTTATTGAAGGGCAAAACATATGGATACTCTTTTTCATAATCCTTTAAATAATGATCACCATAATTATAGGTGGTACTTCCACTAACACCATATTTACCTTTTTTAATTTGTGTTAAGGTTGTTAGCTTAATGTTTTTTGTATTTGCGGGTAGCAGGAATATTTTATCATTCCCTTCGGAAGATTTTAAATTTTTTAATTTAAAACTAACTTGAATTGAGACGGGAAAGGGTTCATTATTATCAACATAAAATTCATACCCGTTTTCTATATTTTCATAACGGGATGCCACATCTAACTGTGCAAATAAGCCTGCTGGAATAAGACACGTCCAGATGAAGTAACTAACTTTTAATAAATTCATGTTTTAAGTTTTTAAATAGATTTTTTTCTACAGTATCGAATAAACACAATTAAGCAAACGCGCGTTTATTAAACACAATTAGCAACCCAAAACCTGTACTAATTGCCATATCAGCTACATTGAAAACGGGTTCAAAGAATGTGAAATATTCACCACCATAAAAAGGTAACCAATCTGGCAAATAGCCTTTCCATAAAGGAAAATACAACATGTCTACTACTTTACCATGCAAAAGGCTATCATAGCCACCAGAAGCAGGCATAAAGCTGGCTACTTGGCCATAACTATCATCAAATATTACACCGTAAAATACGGAATCGATTATATTACCCATGGCACCAGCAAAAATAAGTGCCACTGCCCAAATTAGTATTTGTGACTGCTGCTTTTTTGTTGCATCATACAACCAGTAGCCAATTCCAAAAATAGCGACTATCCGAAATAACGTTAAAGAAATTTTTGCTGTTCTGTCTGAAATAAAACTGACAAAATCACTAATCTTGGTTCCCCAAGCCATACCATCATTTTCAATGAAATAGATTTTAAACCAGCTAAAAACAGTAATATCTTCACCTAAAACAAAATGGGTTTTGATGTATATTTTACTCACTTGATCTATGAGTAATATGAGAATAATAAAAAGAATGGATTTTTTTAAAGACATCATGTTTTCTAGTTCTGAAAAACTAATTTGAAATTGAAGGACAAAAATAGCACTATTATTGGGTTTTTGTTACGCTAATATTTCCGTTTATGGTATGCAATGATATTTGATTTGGTCCTAAAGGTATTTTATCTTGCTTAATACTGCCTTTCTTCGTGTTTAAATATAAAAGTCCTGAATAGGTTTCCACTTCTATATTGCCATGTAAGGTATCCACTTGCAAATTACCCACATATTTATGGGCTAAAAAATGACCATTTAATAATTCAGACGTTAGAAATTTAAAATTCCCATTAGCAAAAACCGAAGCAATATCACTAGTAATAATGACGGTTAGATTTTCAGGGATTTCCAATGTTAGCTCAATAGATATTTTTTTATGAGCCGCCAGTTTATCATCAGGCTTTACAAATAAGGGTTGGTACGCACTTCCAATAAAAAGGGTTTGATTTTCTTGTCGCGTTTGTAATACAATTTGTTCATTATTTTCCCCTTCAACCTGTAAACCCATTGAAATAACTTGCACTGGTTTTGCAGATATTTTTATTTTAAACATGGTATTACCTGCAATATCAATGGTTGAAATTTTAGAGGCGTCGACAATCCGTTGCATTCCTTTTTGACCAAAGACGGGTGCAGAAAGCAAAATTAAAAGGAGGAATGTGGATAGAATTTTCATAAAACTAAAAACGCTCCAATAGACATTGAAGCGTTTATTTATGTTTAAACACGTAAATTTTATTGTTGCATATTTTTTGCTTCAATACTTAAGGTAGCATGAGGCACCAATTTTAAACGCTCTTTGGCAATTAATTTATTGGTTACACGACACACACCATAGGTTTTATTCTCAATACGAATTAAAGCATTTTTTAAATCGCGAATAAACTTTTCCTGACGAATAGCTAATTGTGCATTCGCTTCCTTGCTCATGGTTTCACTACCTTCTTCAAACGCTTTAAATGTTGGCGATGTATCATCGGTTCCATTATTTAAATCGTTCATGTAAGCACTTTTTATAAGCTCTAAATCATGTGTTGCTTTTTCTATTTTCTCTTGAATAAGCGTTTTGAATTCAGCTAAATCTTTATCTGAATATCTAACATTGATATCTTCTCCCATATTCTTAATGTTTATTAATGGACAATCTGGTTGTAATTGCATCAAACGCAATTTCTATACCATCTTCAATTTTATCTTTTAATTCTAATGTTTCGGTTAAGGTTTCTGCTTTAATATACGCTAAATTTTCAGAAACTGCCTCTAAAATTTCATCATGCTTTTGAATAGAAACACTAATTCTATCCGTTACTTCAAAACCTGAATCTTTTCGTAAATTTTGAATGCGGTTAACTAGCTCACGAGCTATACCTTCATAACGTAATTCTTCAGAAATTGTTACATCTAAAGCAACTGTTAAGGTACCTTCATTTGCTACTAACCAACCTTCAATATCTTGAGAGGTAATTTCCACATCTGCGCGTTCTAAAGTAATGATTTTTCCGTTAATTTCAACATCAATTTCACCCTTTTGCTCAATTATTTTAATATGATTTGCATCAAACTGCTGTATGCTTTTCGCTATCAACTTCATGTCTTTACCAAAACGAGGCCCTAATGTTTTGAAGTTTGGTTTGATTTGCTTCACCAAAATTTCAGATGCATCTTCTAAAATTTCAATTTCCTTAATGTTAACTTCATGTTTGATAAGATTTGCAACCGCTAGAATTTCTTCCTTTTGTTGTTCATTATCCACTGGAATCATGATTTTCTGCAAAGGTTGACGCACTTTAATCTTCTCTTTGGCACGCAAGGACAACACTAAAGATGAAATGGTTTGAGCAGCCTCCATTTTTCGCTCTAAAGATTTATCAACGAAACGCTCATCAAACTTTGGAAAGTTGGATAAATGCACACTTTCAAAGGTCTCTTTATTGGTAACTGCATTTAAATCCATATACAACCTATCCATAAAAAATGGCGCAATTGGAGCTCCTAGTTTAGCAATAGTTACCATACAGGTATAAAGTGTTTGATAAGCCGATATTTTATCCGTTTGGTAGTCGCCTTTCCAGAAACGTCTTCTACTTAAACGAACATACCAGTTACTCACATAATCTTGCGTGAAATCGGAAATGGCACGAGCCGCTCTTGTTGGCTCATATTCTGCGTAAAATGCATCTACTTTTTGAATAAGTGTATGTAATTCCGAAAGGATCCATCGGTCTAATTCTGGACGTTCTTCTAATGGAATTTCCGCTTCTTCGTAAGTGAATTTATCTAAATTAGTATATAAACTGAAAAACGAATAGGTATTGTAAAGTGTTCCGAAAAATTTACGTTTCACCTCTTCTATACCTTCTAAATCAAATTTTAAATTATCCCACGGATTGGCATTCGCAATCATATACCAACGTGTGGCATCTGCTCCGTAAGTAGATAAGGTTTCAAATGGATCTGCAGCATTACCCAAACGTTTGGACATTTTCTGACCATTTTTATCTAAAACGAGTCCGTTAGAAACGACATTTTTATAAGCAACCGAATCGAACACCATGGTGCCAATAGCATGAAGCGTATAAAACCAACCTCTTGTTTGATCCACACCTTCCGCAATAAAATCGGCTGGAAAAGATTCGTTGTTATCAATTTTCGCTTTATTCTCAAATGGATAATGCCATTGTGCATAAGGCATGGAGCCCGAATCGAACCAAACATCAATTAAATCGGCTTCCCGATTCATAGGTTTTCCTGAAGGTGAAACTAACACGATTTCATCAACAATGTTTTTATGTAAATCTATTTTCGCATAATTTTCATCCGAATTGTTTCCGACTTCAAAATCTTCAAAAATAGCTTTTGCAAGTACACCGGCATCAACAGCTTTGGCCATTGCAGCTTTTAATTCTTCCACCGAACCAATACAAACTTCTTCATTTCCATCTTCTGTACGCCAGATTGGTAATGGAATTCCCCAATACCGGGAACGGGATAAATTCCAATCGTTTGCATTTGCTAACCAATTTCCAAAACGACCTGTTCCAGTAGATTTTGGTTTCCAATTAATGGTTTCGTTCAATTCGAACATTCTGTCCTTAACATCGGTAACTTTTATGAACCAAGAATCTAATGGATAGTATAAAATGGGTTTATCCGTACGCCAGCAATTTGGGTAACTGTGTTTATATTTTTCAACCTTAAAGGCTTTGTTTTCTTCTTTTAGTTTAATGGCTAGTTCCACGTCAATAGACCGTTCTGGTGCTTCACCATCGGTATAATATTCATTTTTTACATATTTACCGGCATATTCACCCATTTCTGGACGGAATTTACCTTGTAAATCCACCAATGGTACTAAATTTCCATTCTCATCTTTCACTAATAATGGTGGAACTTCTGGTGTGGCTTGTTTAGCTACCAAGGCATCATCTGCTCCAAAGGTTGGTGCAGTGTGTACAATTCCGGTTCCATCTTCTGTAGTTACAAAATCGCCAGAGATAATACGGAATGCGTTTTCAGGATTATCATTTGGTAAGGCATACGGCAATAATTGCTCATAGGTAATACCTACTAAATCGGTTCCTTTAAATTCTTTAACTACAAAATATGGAATCTTTTTATCGCCAGATTTATAATCTAATAATTCCGGTTTTGTTTCAACACGTTTAAATTTCCCATCAAATTGATTGTTAACTAGAGGTTTTGCCAATACCACATTTATAGGCTCAAACGTATATTGGTTATAAGTTTCAACTAAAACATAATCAATTTTTGGTCCAACCGTTAAGGCCGTGTTACTTGGCAATGTCCAAGGTGTCGTTGTCCAAGCTAGAAAGTAAATATCACCTTCATCCTTTAAGAAATCTGGTAATGAGTTTTCATTTGCTTTAAACTGTGCTACAACTGTTGTATCTGTAACATCTTGATACGTTCCTGGTTGGTTTAACTCATGCGAGCTCAAGCCTGTTCCTGCTTTAGGCGAATAGGGCTGAATGGTATACCCTTTATAAATTAAGTTTTTATTATAAATTTCCTTTAATAACCACCAAACGGATTCCATATATTTTGGGTCGTAAGTTACATACGGATTGTCCATATCCACCCAGTAGCCCATTTTTTCAGTCAGATCGTTCCAAACGTCTGTATACCGCATAACCGCTTTACGGCAGGCTGCATTGTAATCTTCCACTGAAATAGTTTTACCAATATCTTCTTTGGTAATACCTAATTCCTTTTCAACACCCAACTCAATAGGCAAACCATGTGTATCCCATCCAGCTTTACGTTTAACTTGATAGCCTTTCATGGTTTTATAACGTGGAAAAATATCTTTAATAGCACGCGCTAAAACGTGATGTACACCTGGTAACCCGTTTGCTGAAGGTGGTCCTTCAAAAAACACAAATGGTTCCGCTCCTTCACGTGTGGTAACACTTTTTTCAAATACGTTATGTTGCTTCCAATAATCAAGAATATTACTTGCTACTTGTGGCAAGTCAAGTCCTTTGTATTCAGGGAATTTATTACTCATAATTTCGTTCATTCGTTTCGACCCGCGAAATTAATGATTTTTAGATAAATACCTGTTGAATTTAAAGCGAAATAGGGAAGAAAATGCTTAAAGTGTTATTATGGGTAAAAACTTTGGCCCTAAAACCAAAAACCAAAGTGTAAAACTTACAATTGAAGCGGGAAGTGCAATTATTAAAATTTGCTTCTGCATGTATTTGTTACAAATGTTGAAAAATAGCACAAAAGCTATAATTAAAATTGCCATATTCTTCAGAAAACCTATCCATTCAGGTAGCGTTTCTATTGCGACATATTTAGCAACTAAAATATAATCTAGCAGCCGTTCCAGCGTATCAAATAATTGGAAAGAAAAGACGGCTAACAAAATCCAATCAATAAGCTTGAAATCCTGTTTGTCACGGATGCGTTTGAATAAAATTACTGAAGCAACAACTGAAAAAATATAAATAAAGTAAAATACAACCGAATGAAAAAACTCAAATCGGTCACCTAAAACTTTTTGAGTCTCCAAAATTTCTTGACAGCCTATTAAAAATCCTAAATAATTGTAGGTATAAATGTCTGATATAGTTCCTGAATGTAAAATAGCATCCGAAACTATATAAATTAAATTATAGAACTGGGTTTTAATAGGAAAAAAGAGCAAAAACAAACACAAAACAAACACATGCGATTTTGAAATTTGAAACGCTTTCATAAAAATATTGTTACACAATAAACCCAACCAAATCTTCAATTTTAGAAATCAATTGGATTTTTATGGTCATATTTTTTAAGGAAATCTTATTGTATTTAGACACAAATATGGTTGAAAACCCTAATTTTTCAGCTTCTAAAATGCGCTGTTCCACACGTTGCACTGGTCGAATTTCTCCAGACAATCCAACTTCGGCAGCAAAACAATAATCTCTTGGCAAAGATACATCTTCATTAGAGGATAAAATAGCGGCAACCACCGCTAAATCGATAGCAGGATCATCTACAGTTATACCACCTGTAATATTTAAAAACACATCCTTAGCACCTAAACGAAAACCGGCTCGTTTTTCTAAAACAGCCAATAACATGTTTAATCGTTTGGCGTTAAAGCCTGTTGCACTCCGTTGTGGTGTTCCATAAACCGCTGTACTGACCAAAGCCTGAACTTCAATCATGAGCGGGCGCATACCTTCTAAGGTTGCTGAAATAGCATTACCTGATAAATCTTCGTCCTTTTTAGAAATAAGAATTTCCGAAGGGTTTGAAACTTCACGTAAACCAGACCCTTGCATTTCATAAATACCGAGTTCGTTGGTAGAAC
This sequence comes from Bizionia sp., assembly GCF_048259285.1. Taxonomy (NCBI): domain Bacteria; kingdom Pseudomonadati; phylum Bacteroidota; class Flavobacteriia; order Flavobacteriales; family Flavobacteriaceae; genus Bizionia; species Bizionia sp. The sequence continues at coordinate 29,454 of NZ_JBLXHU010000021.1, forward strand.
CAAATCTATTTTTATTAGCCCGTAGAATGCGAAAAACATGATTCCGATCACCTTCAAATTGCAAAACCGTATCCACCATGTGTTCCAAAATTTTTGGACCGGCAATATTTCCATCTTTGGTAATATGACCAATTAAAACAACAGGTGTGGCGGTTTCTTTAGCAAATTTTATCAGTTCTGTTGTACATTCCTTAATTTGCGAGATACTTCCGGACGAGGATTCGATATAATCACTATGCAAGGTTTGAATAGAATCTACCACCACAATATCGGGTTCTAGCTCTTCGATTTGCTTAAAGATATTTTGCGTTTTTGTTTCGGTTAGAATGTAGCAATTATTACTGTTTGGATTAATACGTTCGGCACGCATTTTTATTTGTTTCTGGCTTTCTTCACCAGAAATATACAATGTTTTATAAGGCAATTTTAAAGCTATCTGCAGCAACAAGGTGCTTTTTCCAATTCCGGGTTCACCACCTAAAAGGGTTAAAGATCCTGGTACAATGCCACCACCTAGAACGCGGTTAAATTCGGCGTCGCCTGTTTGCATTCGAGCTTCTTGGGATGCATCAATCTCATTAATTAATAAGGGCTTGGAAACGCGTTTTTTATTTGTAGATGTTGGTGTTTTCCAATCACTTTTTTCCGGTTTCTGAAGAACTTCTTCCGCAATGGTATTCCACTCCTTACAAGCCGTACATTGCCCTTGCCATTTGCTGTATTGTGAACCACAATTCTGACAAAAAAATGTTGTTTTTACTTTAGCCATATTTATTTCCTATAAAAATCGGAATCTTTTCTATTGCGTTTAATACCCGAAATCCGCTTTAATAGCATCTGCACGACGTAACATTTCATCTTTCGTTATACCACCAATTTCTTGCAAAACAAATGCTGTTTGATAGGCTTTCATAGCGCGCTTCGGCTCGCCTGTTTCTTCATAAAAACGGGCTATATAATAGTTTCCTAAAAGCGTGTCTGGATATTCTTTACGGGCTATCTTCCCTAATTCTTCGAAATATTCAAATTTTTCAGATTTGTTGATAGCGGCTTCAATGGCATTAAAATCGTTTATTAAAATAGGCTTATCAATATCAAATAAATCCTGAATGGCTTGATATTTCTCTGTTAAATACGTGACTGGCGACCCTTCTAACTTAAGAATGGTATCCTTATATTCCGTTTTGCTGATAGGTTGGAATACAAAGAAAATATCTTCTAAAGCATTTGGTATAGCATGAGCTGGTAATGCGTAATGTGATGCTTTGTCAAACGAATCAAAAGAATATAAGAAGTTTTTATTTTCTACTCCTGAAATAGCGGTATTTAAGGCGTCTGTGCTTTCTTTAAGTTTCGCAATATCATTAGCCGAAGTTGCTAAATAATAAAATATTTTGGTTTCAATCTTCGGTAGTTTCTCCGTTAAATAGGCTTGCATATCTGGTGCTAAATCTGGGCTAATAGCTATGTAAGCTTGAAATAAAGGTTGCCCTTTTAATAGAAAATAATTCATAAAATTTGCTGTGCGATCATGACCAATAATCACACGAAAATTAACGGTTCGATAGGTATCATTAATATAAGATAACAATTCCATACCTAGAAACTCATAGAATGCAGCACCTGTTTCAATTGGCAGGGAGTTTTGTTCCGAATACAAAACATCAGCAGAGCGCGTACTGACCTGATTGACACCAACTACAATACTTTCTGGCATATCCTCCCAATAGGAATAATAGTCTACATTTCCGGCTACGGCTTCAAACATATAATCGCCATCCAAGACCACAATTACAGGGTAAGATTTATCGGTATTTGCATCATAACCACGTGGCAATTGCACTTTAATTTCACGCGTTTCTCCTAATTTAGAAGATTGAAGCGGATGATAAATGACTTGCGACTGTATAGTAGAAATACTAAAAAAAAGGACAAATAGGAAGGCTAGTTTTTTCATGTGTATATTTTTATTATTTTTTTTAATTGTCACATGCTTTTCGCTATTAATTGGCATCTAAGTTGATAAACCGTTTAGCATGCTTGTTTCATAATAAAGCATTAAAATATTTAGGGCAAGTTATGAAAATAAGCCTAAATAATTAATCCGATTAAAAAGAAAATAATAATGACCTAGTCCTTGGAATCTATTTGGTGTGGCACCTTATTTCTATTGAAAATAGGCAAGTATAATAAGGATAAGCCACCAAATAAAATGATGAGTAAGGTTTGGGAGGTCCAAATAATCCACCCAAAAGCAATACTTGGTGCTTCGGGAATAGCAAAAATTGAAAATGCCGCATAAATAGCAATTGGGTACGAGCCAATGCCACCATTGGTAGCTGCAATACTGAAGGTAGCAGAAATAAAACCAATTAAAATTGCGCCAAGCGTTATACCATTTAAAGCTTCAACCGAAAATGAAGTAGTATAAAACATCAGCACATACATAGACCAAATGAAAACGGTATGGAATAAAAATGCCCACTTCTTTTTCATTTTAAAAATACTCAATGCGCCTTCTGCGAGACCTTTTACAAAGTTTTTTATTTTTAATCCGAAACCAGTTTTGCTTTTTCGGATATAAAAAATAAAAACCCCTAAAAGCAAGATAGCCAATAAAAGGTAAATAAGTAAGTTTTTAGGATTAAAACGCTCTATAAAAAAAGCTACGATATAATCGAATTGCAAAAACAGGGTGATTCCAATGATGATTAACAGCATAATTAAATCTGCAAAACGTTCGGCTACAATGGAACCAAAACCTTTTTCAAATGGAACACCTTCATAAGTTGTTAATATAGACGCTCTAGCAACTTCACCTGCGCGAGGAATGGTATAATTGATAAGATAAGCCGAAAAAACAGCCATAAAACTATTAGCAAACCGCACTTTATAACCCATAGGCTCTAGCTGAAATAACCAACGATAGGATCGAGACAGGTGACTTAAAAGTCCGAAAAACATACCCAACGTTATATAAAAGTAGTTGGCATTTTTAAAATAATCTAGCAATTGGGACAGCGGCACTTTGGATAAAGAATACCATATTAAAAAAACTCCCAACAGAATTGGGAGTATAATTTTAAGATATTTTTTTAGTGCAGGGTTCACTACTTATTGCAATAGATTATTGTCTTCATTAGGGAAAACTAAAGATGGTTTAAATACTTTAGCTTCTTCAATATCCATAAAAGCGTAGGTAATTAGAATTAAAATATCACCTGGAGATACTTTTCGCGCTGCAGCACCATTAAGGGTGATTTCACCACTATTTCGTGGCCCAGGGATACAATAGGTTTCTAAACGTTCGCCATTATTGTTATTCACAATTTGTACTTTTTCACCTTGAATAATATTGGCAGCTTCCATTAAATCTTCGTCAATGGTAATACTACCAATATAATGAAGTTCGGCACCTGTACATTTTACGCGGTGAATTTTAGATTTTACGACTTGAATTTGCATATGGCAAAGATAATTAATTTAATGCGATATTATCAATTAGTCTAATATCGTCCGCATAGACCGCTATAAAGGCTCTATACGTTTTGGTTTTTGATTTTCTTGAAACTGGTTTCAGCGTTTCTTCGTCCGCAATTATAAAATACTCTAATTGTAATAAGTTATGATTACTAAACGCGTTTTCAACCCACTCCGTAACATATTTAGCACTTTTTGTGCCAAACTGTTTTTTGGCAGATTTTAGCGTTTTATAGATAAATGGTGCTGCTATTTTATACTCTGGTTTTAAGCGTTCGTTTCTGGAGCTTAATGCCAAACCATCTGCACCTCTAAGAATTGGACATCCGTGTATAGTAACAGGAATTTGATGTTTTTCAACCAATTTTTTGATAATTGCTAATTGCTGAAAATCCTTTTGTCCAAAATAGGCGTGATCTGGTTTAACTATTTCAAATAAGCGCTTAACAATGGTACCAACCCCATCAAAATGGCCTTCGCGAAAACGCCCTTCCATTTCAAATTCCAAACCGTCAAAGCTAAAATGTTCTGCTTTGGTTTCTGTTTCATAAATATCAGAAACTTCAGGCGCATAAATTATAATTTGGTTTGAAACTGTTTTTAAAAGTTCGGTGTCGCGCGCTAATGTTCGCGGGTAATTATTTAAGTCGGTTGCATTATCAAACTGCGTAGGATTCACAAAAATACTGACAACTACAAAATAATTTTCCTGGAGCGCCTTTGAAACCAAAGACAAATGTCCTTGGTGCAATGCTCCCATGGTTGGTACAAAACCAATACTAAACTGCTGGTCTTTTAGACCTTGCAAATGTTTTTCAACTTGCCTCTTTTCTGTAAAAACAATCACTTAATAAAAATTTAACGCGTGCAAACTTAATATTTTACGGGCAATTAGCATAAAATTTTGTAATTTTGCGTGTTTTTTATTTTGAACTTCAAAAGCTATTTAATATTATGAAAGATAAGAGGATATTATATGTATCATCTGAAGTAGTTCCGTATTTACCCGAAACTGAAATTTCATCCATGTCATTTGAAACACCGCGAATGGTGAATCAATTGGGTGGACAAATTAGAATTTTCATGCCACGATACGGTAATATTAATGAACGCAGACATCAATTACACGAAGTTATAAGACTTTCTGGAATCAATTTAGTTATTAATGATTTGGATATGCCACTCATTATTAAAGTTGCTTCCATCCCTAAAGAGCGCATTCAAGTTTACTTTATAGATAATGATGAATACTTTAAGCGTAAAGCCACACTCACTGATGAAGAAGGAAATTTATTTCCGGATAATGATGAGCGTGCTATATTTTTTGCAAAAGGGGTTATTGAAACCGTTAAAAAATTAAATTGGGCACCAGATATTATTCATGTTCATGGTTGGTTAGCATCCCTATTACCAGTTTACTTAAAAGAATATTACAAAGACGAACCTTTATTTAACGATAGTAAAATAGTAACGTCTGTATACAATCAAAGCTTTGATGGTTCGTTAAACAAGGACATGTTTAACAAAATAAAATTTGATAACATCAGTGAAGATGCTATAAAAACCCTTAAAGATCCAACCTATAATAACGTAATGAAGGTTGCAATTGATTATTCAGACGCCTTAATTATTGGATCAGAGGATCTTCCAGAAGATTTAACAAAACATTTAAAAGATTCTAAAAAACCTGTTTTAGATTACAAGCCCAAAGACGAGTTTGGTGAAGCCTATGCTGAATTTTATAATTCAGAGGTGTTAAGCTAAATTATTTGCGCTAAATATTTACTATGAAAAAAACAATAAACCTGTATAAAACAATAGCAGCTGTTGGCTGTTTATTACTAACAGTTGTCGCTTGCGAAAAGGATTTCTCAACGATTGAAAGTGAAATTGAAGGCATTAAAGACTTTACTACAGCCGGAAAGGTTTTCCCTTCTATTATGTATGACAAAAAATTAGAACCTGTTCAAACTAATGGCCTACCATCAAATTTATTAGGAATTTATTTCGATAAAATTTATGGCAGGACAACAGCCAATATCGTAACACAAGTTGTACCATCTAATTTTGAATTTAATTTTGGTGAAGATCCGAAAGTGGAATCTGTTTATTTATCTATTCCTTATTACTCTAGAGTTGATGGATCGGATTCAGAAGGAAACAACACATATGTTTTAGATTCTACATTTGGTTCTAATGACACCTATAAATTATCCGTTTATCAAAACAATTATTTTTTACGTGATTTTGATCCAGGAACAGATTTAACAGAGCCTCAAAAATTCTATTCTAACGCCAATGAAACCATTAATTTTGATAATTACACAGGCGAATTATTGTTTGAAGATGACAGCTATATTCCTAGTAATAATCCAACAATAATTACAGAATATAACGAGGAAACAGACACGGAAGAAGAGATTAGTCGTAGTGCACCAAGTTTACGCGTTCAAATGTTTAACCCAGGTGATTTTTGGGATAATTTATTTTTCTTTAATACGGCAAGTCCAGGCTCACAAACGGAATTGAGCAATGCCAATAATTTTAAAAATTATTTTAGAGGTTTATATTTTAAAGTTGAAGACCTTTCTGGAGGGCAAGGAAATATGGCAATGCTTGATTTTTCACAAGGAACAATTGTAGTTAATTACAGCTCCACCATATCGACCGGTTTTGATGATGAGGGAAATCCCATAGAAGGTCGTGATGAACGTAAAATTACTATGAATTTTTCTGGCAATCGTTTAAATACGATTGAAAATTCTGATTCTGTAAAAAACCTTATAAATACGGCTACATCAAACACCGACACTAATAATGGTGACACAAATGTATATTTAAAAGGTGGCGAAGGTAGTTTTGCTGTTATTGATTTGTTTTCTGGTAATATGGAAGATGATGAAGGCGTTAGTGTTCCGGCTTTAGACTATTTTAAAGGTAAGAAAGGAAAATGGCTGATTAATGAGGCTAATTTAGTATTATATGTCAATCAAAATGAAGTTAACAATTCGGGACAAGAGCCTGATCGCGTTATAATTTACGATTTGAAGAATAATACACCTATTGTTGATTATTTTCTGGATCCCACAGTTAGCACCACAAATCCGCTTTACTCCAGAGTCAATTATTCAGAAAAGCTTAAACGAGACGGTAATAACAAAGGCTTAAAATATAAATTTCGTTTGACAGAGCACATCAATAATATTCTATTACGTGATTCTACAAATTTAAAATTGGGTGTTTTTGTAACAACAAATATAAATCTAACTCAAAATGCGAGTGTACTTAATGTACCGGATGAAAAATTATCAAACGGTTCTGTTTTATCGCCAAGAAGTACGGTTTTACATGGTAGTAATCCAAGTGTCCCGGACACTAAAAAAGTGAAATTCGAAATTTTTTATACCGAACCAAATAACAATTAAGATATGTGTGGTATTGTAGGATATATAGGTCATCGTGAAGCCTATCCAATAGTAATTCAAGGACTTAAGCGTTTAGAATATAGAGGTTATGACAGCGCAGGTGTTGCCCTTTTTGATGGTACCGAATTAAAGGTTTGCAAAACAAAAGGTAAAGTAGCTGATTTAGAAAAACTAGCCGCAACAGAAATGACTACAAACGGTAATATAGCCATTGGTCATACACGTTGGGCAACACATGGTGTGCCTAATGATGTTAATGCGCATCCACATTACTCTAATTCTGGCGAATTAGTCATTATTCACAATGGTATTATTGAAAACTACGATTCACTTCGAAAAGAATTAACATCTAGAGGTTATACGTTTCAATCAGATACAGATACGGAAGTATTAATTAATCTAATTGAAGACGTAAAAAAGAAAGAAAATGTAAAATTAGGTAAAGCTGTTCAAATTGCATTAAACCAAGTAATTGGCGCTTATGCTATTGCTGTTTTCGACAAAAATAAACCAGACGAAATCGTTATTGCAAGACTTGGAAGCCCATTAGCCGTTGGTATTGGCGAAAATGAATTCTTTATAGCTAGTGATGCTTCACCATTTTTAGAATATACAAAAAATGCTGTGTATTTGGAAGATGAAGAAATGGCCATCATTCGTTTAGGCAAAGGTATTAAAGTTAGAAAAATTAAAGATGATTCTTTAGTAGTACCATATGTTCAAGAATTACAAATGAATTTAGAGCAAATTGAAAAAGGTGGTTATCCACATTTCATGCTAAAAGAAATATTTGAACAACCAAATGCCATTAGAGACACCTATAGAGGTCGATTATTAGTTAATGAAGGCATTATCAGAATGGCTGGAATTGATGATAATCTTGAGCGTTTTTTAAATGCTAATCGTATAATTATAGTAGCCTGTGGTACATCATGGCACGCTGGATTAGTAGCTGAATATATTTTTGAGGATTTAGCAAGAATTCCTGTTGAAGTAGAATATGCTTCGGAATTCAGATACCGAAATCCCGTTATTACCGATCAAGATGTGGTAATTGCTATTTCACAATCTGGTGAAACCGCGGATACACTTGCAGCTATTAAATTAGCCAAATCGCATGGTGCATTTGTATTTGGAGTTTGCAACGTTGTGGGTTCTTCTATTGCAAGAGAAACTCATGCAGGAGCTTATACGCATGCCGGACCAGAGATTGGTGTAGCATCCACAAAAGCGTTTACAACACAAATTACGTTACTTACTTTAATTGCCTTAAAGTTGGCAAAAAATAAAGGAACAATTTCTAAATCGGATTTTCACTACCACCTTCAAGAATTAGAATTAATTCCGGAGAAAGTTTCAAAAGCCTTACAATCTGACGAGCATATTAAAGCCGTTGCTGCCATTTATAAAAATGCCAAAAACTGTTTATATTTAGGAAGAGGTTATAATTTCCCTGTAGCCTTAGAAGGCGCTTTAAAGCTTAAAGAAATTTCATATATTCATGCAGAAGGCTATCCTGCCGCAGAAATGAAACACGGACCAATAGCTTTAATTGATGAACAAATGCCTATTGTAGTTATTGCAACAAAAAAAGGGCATTATGAAAAAGTAGTTAGTAATATTGAAGAAATCAAAGCTAGAAAAGGTAAAATAATTGGTATTGTTACAGAAGGTGACACCAATGTAAAACAATTAGCCGATCATGTTATTGAAGTTCCAGAAACTTTAGAGTGTTTATCTCCACTATTAACAACTATTCCATTACAGTTATTATCTTACCATATAGCTGTCATGCTAGGAAAAAATGTGGATCAACCTAGAAATTTAGCCAAGTCTGTAACCGTTGAATAATCCTCTTTATTAAGGGTATCTCATTCAGGTTTATTAAGTTAGTATCATATTAGAATGACTAATTTTTACTATGCTTGCATAAAATTTTAGAATTTTTTATTAAGTTTTGTTATAATTATCTATATTGCTACTATAATAACTAACTTAAACGAAAAAATGAGATCAATTCTTTCAATTTTATTGTTGTTTTCCTGTGCGATAACCTTTGCACAAACAACAATTTCAGGAACAGTTGTGGATGGAAGTGAACAACCAATTCCGGGCGCAAATGTTATAGTAGTAGGAACCGCAACCGGTACAATTACTGATTTTGACGGTGCTTTTACCCTTACAGTATCCCAAGTTCCTCCATTTACAATTCAAGCAAGTAGTGTTGGATTCGAATCTGCTTCAGTAGAAGTGACTTCAAGTAGCGACTCTGTTAAACTCGTGCTTTCTGAAGGAACTGCTTTGGATGAAGTCGTTATTTCAGCTTCCAGAACACCAGAACGTATTTTTGAATCTCCGGTAACGGTTGAACGTTTCGGGTTGAAAGAAATTAAAAACACGGCTTCTGCCGATTTTTATGGTGGTTTAGAAAACTTGAAAGGTGTTGATGTTAACACAAACAGTTTAACCTTTAAATCTATTAATACAAGAGGTTTTGCTGCCTTTTCAAATACCCGATTTATGCAGTTAGTAGATGGCATGGATAATTCCACACCTGCCTTAAACTTCCCAATTGGAAATTTAGTGGGTATGACTGAAACAGATGTATTAAGCGTTGAATTACTACCTGGTGCCGCTTCTGCTCTTTATGGTGCTAACGCATTTAATGGTATCTTATTTATGCGTAGTAAAAACCCATTTGATCATGCTGGTATTAGCGGTTATGTAAAACAAGGTATTACATCGCAAGACGCGGGTGGTGACAATAGCTATACCGATGTTGGTATCCGAATGGCTTATAAATTTTCAGATAAATTTGCCGCGAAGGTTAATTTTGGCTGGTTAAGCGGAACGGATTGGGTGGCCAATAATTATGTAGGAAAACCAGGCACTGGTGCTACAAGAGCTGCTGTTGATTATGACGGTTACAATATATATGGTGATGAAGTTTCTACAAATATTAGAGCTGCTTCGGGTGGTTTAGGTATCATACCAAATGTTGTAGTAAGTAGAACAGGTTACGAAGAGCGTGAACTTACAGATTATAACGCGGAAAGTATTAAAGCAGACTGGGGATTATACTACAGACCTTGGGCTAATGATTTTGAAATTGCCTATGTGGGTAAAATAGGTACAGGTTCTACTATCTATCAGGGTACTAACCGTTATAATATTGATAACTTTACACAACAACAACACAAAATAGAATTTAGAAATGATAATTTCTTTGTAAGAGGTTATGTAGTTGCAGATAAGGCAGGTGACTCTTACGATATGGTTTTCACCGGTATTAACATTAACCGCTCTTGGAAGAGTGATGAAGATTGGTTTGGAGATTATATTAACACCTTCGCTGGTGCAACTTTGGGAGGAGCCACAGAAGCTCAAGCTCATGCAGCCGCAAGACTTGTAGCAGATGATGGCCGTTTAGAGCCTGGATCCGATGCCTTTAAGAGAGCATTTGATCAGGTTATTGCAAATCCAGATTTATCAGTAGGATCTCGTTTCCAGGATGCATCTAAATATTATCATTCAGATGCTAACTATAACTTTAGTCATTTAATCGATTTTGCAGAAATTCAAGTTGGTGGTTCGTTTAGACAATACGACTTAAATTCTTCAGGTACCATTTACACGGATTTTGACGGACCAATTCAGTATTCTGAATTTGGTATCTATACTCAAATCCAAAAAGAATTAGACTTAAACGAAAGTTTAAAGTTGAAATTAACAGGTTCGTTACGTTATGATAAATCAGAGTTATTTGAAGGGTTCCTTTCTCCTAGAATCTCAGCTGGTTTTACAGTTAACGAAGACCACAACATTAGAGGGTCTTTCCAAACAGGATTTAGAAATCCATCAACACAAGATTTATTTATCGGTTTAGATGCCGGCCGCGCTGTATTAGTAGGTTCAGCTGAATCTAATTTAGATCGCGATGTTAGAACATACCCTATAAGTACAGCTGGTCAAATTGCTGGCCAAGGTAGTACGTCAGTAGTTACGGGACGTATGGCTTATGAGAACTCTTTTACTCTAAACTCCGTTCAAAATGGTGCACCTGTTGCTTCAGATGTAGATATCGTTAAGCCAGAGCAAGTAACATCTATTGAAGTAGGATATCGTGGTAAAGTAAAGCGATTAATTATTGATGCTAGTGTTTATTTCAACTCGTATTCAGATTTTATTTCAAATGAAACAGTTGTTGTTCCTTTATACGGAACAGTTGGAGACAATACCTTATCATTATTAGCACTGCAAAATGGTGACTTTGAAGCATACCAGACATATACAAATTCTGATGCGAATATTGAGTCTTATGGAGCTGCCATTGGTTTATCAACCAAAATTTTTGGGAATTATGATTTAGGCGCAAACTATACGTTTACAAAACAAGAGTTTGACCAAGCTAAATATCCAGATTTCAGAACAAGCTTTAACACACCAGAGCACAAAGTGAAAATGTCTATCGGCAACACAAATGTTATTAAAAATTTAGGTTTTAATTTAGCATGGAGATGGAGTGATTCTTATTTCTGGCAAGCAACTTTTGGCGATGGTGATATTCCATCATACCATACAATAGACGCTCAATTAAGCTATACCCTTCCTAAATTTAAATCTGTAATTAAAGTAGGTGCTACCAATTTATTAGGTGACGAATATTACACAGCCATTGGTACTGGTAATATAGGATCTATGTATTACGCCTCAATAGTAATTAACAACTTATAAAATTATGAAAAAGATAACACGAGATATCAAATATATTTGTCTACTAGCAGCAACCATTACCTTATCTGCTTGTAGTAGTGATGATGATGCTGCATCGGACGCAACAATTCAGTATCCTGCATTAGTTACTGGCGATGCCGACTTTTCTAAATACGTAGCTGTGGGCGCATCCTTTTCAGCTGGTTTTACCGACAATGCCTTGTTTGCTGCTGCGCAGAACAATTCTTTTCCAAATATGCTCTCGCAAAAATTTGCTTTAGCAGGAGGTGGCTCATTTAATCAACCTTTAATGGCCGATAATATTGGCGGCTTATTATTTAATGGAATGCCTGTTTTTGATGCCGATGGTAATAGGCAATTTGGACCTAGACTGTTCTTTGACGGATCAGGACCAACACCTTTAAACGCCATGTCAACTACAGAAGCTACAAATGTACTTTCTGGTCCGTTTAACAACTATGGTGTTCCCGGCCTTAAAAGTTTTCATTTAGGCGTAGCAGGATATGGTTTTGCTAACCCTTACTTTGGCAGAATGGCCTCTAATCCAATGGCCACAGTACTTGGTGATGCTGCCGCTCAAGCTCCAACATTTTTTAGCTTATCAGAAATTGGCGGTAATGATGTTTTAAGTTATGCTATATCTGGAGGAACAGGTGTAGACCAAACAGGAAATTTCGACCCATCAACTTATGGCCCTAATGATATTACAGATCCGAATGTGTTTTCAGGTTCTTTTACTGCAGCTGTTAATGCCTTAATTGGGGCCAACAATGCAAAAGGTGTTGTTACTAACGTACCTTATATAACTACGTTAGCGCACTTTACAACGGTACCTTATAACCCATTAGATCCTTCAGAAAACGATGATTTTGCTGCTCAAGTTCCAACATTAAACAATGTGTTTGGCGCTTTGAACCCAATTTTTAACGCTGTAGACCCAAGCCGTGCTATAGTTTTTTCTGATACAGAACCAAGCCCTGTAGTAATTAAAGATGAATCGCTTACAGATATTTCAACTATAATAACCACACAATTACTAGCAAGCCCAACATTCCCTGCATTTATAGCACAATTTGGTTTACCGCCTGCAGCGGCACCACTTGTAGCTGGTTTATTAGGTCAAACATATGGTCAATCAAGACAAGCAACTCCAGCTGATTTATTTGTACTACCAAGTAGTAGTATTATCGGTCAGGTAAATGAAACTTATGCTGGTTTTTTAATTGGACAAGGTTTATCAGCTGCGGTAGCTGGTCAATTTTCTGTAGAAGGTGTTACCTTGCCATTAGCAGACAAATGGGTTCTTATTCCTAGTGAGCAAGCAGCTATTACGGCAGCTACCGATGCATACAACGCTTCGATTCAAACTATAGCATCAGATAATGGTTTGGCTCTTGTGGACTTCAAAGGTATTTTAGAACAGGCTGCTACAACAGGTTATCCTTCAGGGGACTTTATTTACAATACAGCTTTAGTTAGAGGTGGTTTAGTAAGTTTAGATGGTGTGCATCTAACAGCTAGAGGCTATGCCATAATAGCAAACGAAATGATGAAAGCTATTGATGCCACCTATGGTAGTAATTTTGAAGCTTCTGGAAATTTAATTGATCCAGGAACAAAGCCAACAAATTACCCACCAACATTACGCTAAAAACAATCTTTTTTATATAAATAGGAAAGCCCTCAAATAGAGGGCTTTTTTAATGTCAAAAAAAGCCATAATTTTTAATACGGTTTTTAAATTAAAACCCATATATTTGCAGCGCGAAAACAGTAGGTGTTTTCATTGAATTAAATTGCATAATATTAAACACATAAGTAATGTCAAAAGTTACAGGTAAAGTTGCACAAATTGTAGGTCCAGTTATTGATGTTGAATTCGGAGCTGGTTCTGAACTTCCAAAAATTTACGATTCATTAGAAATTAAAAAAGCTGATGGGTCTTTATTAGTATTAGAAGTACAATCTCACATCGGTGAAGATACCGTTCGTACTATCGCGATGGACTCGTCAGATGGTTTAAGTAGAGGAACCGAAGTTGTTGCAACAGGTGCACCAATTCAAATGCCTATTGGTGAAGATGTTTACGGACGACTTTTTAACGTAATTGGTGATGCTATTGATGGTATTGGTGATTTGCCAAAAGCGGGAGCTGCTGGTTTACCAATTCACAGACAAGCACCAAAATTTGAAGATTTATCAACCTCGACAGAAGTTTTATTCACAGGTATTAAAGTTATCGATTTAATTGAGCCTTATGCAAAAGGTGGTAAAATTGGTTTATTTGGTGGTGCTGGTGTAGGTAAAACCGTATTAATTCAAGAGTTGATTAACAATATTGCAAAAGGACACGGTGGACTTTCTGTATTTGCAGGTGTTGGTGAAAGAACACGTGAAGGAAATGATTTACTTCGTGAAATGTTAGAGTCAGGAATTATCCGTTATGGTGAAGATTTTATGCATTCTATGGAAAATGGTGGATGGGATTTATCTAAAGTTGATAAAACTGCCATGAAAGAATCCAAAGCAACTTTCGTTTTCGGACAAATGAATGAGCCTCCTGGAGCACGTGCACGTGTTGCATTATCTGGTTTAACTATTGCAGAATATTTCCGTGATGGTGCTGGTGAAGGCCAAGGTAAAGATGTACTTTTCTTCGTAGATAACATTTTCCGTTTTACACAAGCGGGTTCTGAAGTATCTGCATTACTTGGACGTATGCCATCTGCCGTAGGTTACCAACCAACTTTAGCAACTGAGATGGGTGCCATGCAAGAACGTATTACATCAACAAAAAGAGGATCTATTACATCTGTACAAGCGGTTTATGTACCTGCGGATGATTTAACGGATCCTGCGCCTGCTACAACCTTTGCTCATTTAGATGCAACAACTGTATTGTCTCGTAAAATTGCCGAGTTAGGTATTTATCCTGCTGTAGATCCATTAGATTCTACGTCAAGAATTTTAACGGCTGATATTTTAGGTGATGAGCATTATGATTGTGCACAACGTGTAAAAGAGTTATTACAGCGCTATAAAGAATTACAAGATATTATTGCTATTCTTGGTATGGAAGAATTATCTGAAGAAGATAAAATGGCTGTTGGTAGAGCAAGACGTGTACAACGTTTCCTATCACAACCTTTCCATGTAGCAGAACAATTTACAGGCCTTAAAGGTGTTTTAGTTGATATTAAGGAAACAATTAAAGGATTTAATATGATTATGGATGGTGAATTAGATCACCTTCCAGAAGCTGCCTTTAACCTTAAAGGAACAATTGAAGAAGCTATTGAGTCTGGTGAGAAAATGTTATCGGAAGCTTAAATCTAGTATGCAGTTTGCAGTAGCAGTTTGCAGTAGCAACTGATTGCTGAATCCTGAATACTGAATACTTATAAAATATGTATTTAGAAATTGTATCGCCAGAGGCAACGATATTTAGTTCGGAAGTGGACTCTGTAACAGCACCAGGTGTTGATGGTGAATTCCAAATGTTAAACAATCACGCACCTATTGTATCTATTTTAACTGAAGGTACTATTAGAATTAATACCCATACACAAAGCCATTTGGTTTTTGATGAGTTACACGGGTCTATTATTCCTCATAAAGACGATAAAAAGGTACTGACAGTTGCAATCAATTCTGGAACCCTCGAAATGAAAGATAATAAAGTGATTATTTTAGCAGATTAATTGCTAATTAAAGATTATAAAAAATAAAAAGACCTTACTTCCCGTAAGGTCTTTTTATATTACACCTAAAGGTAAATAGTGTTCATTTATAGCTTATTTTAAATCTATTGTTTTAGGTACCACTCTCCTATTTTCATCTTTAAATTCAACGTTTTCATAAGTACTTATTAACTTAAATAATCCATTGTAAATTAAAGCACATTCACTTTAATCTTCTTCCATAACTTAACGAGCATAAATCCAAAAATAATTGAGGCGCCTGTTAGCAAAAGGGCATGGAGATAATCACCATAAATAAAATAGCCTGTTGCAAACATGACACTGTAAATCATGGCACAGCCTACTAACATAGCTAAAATGCCTGATGGTACACTCCACCCTTCTTTCGTATCCACAAGTTCCACATTATCAGCACGTGCTTCATGAACCACTTTATTCCAACCTGGACCGCCTGGTTGAATTTTCTTATAAAATTTCTGCAATACTGTTTTGCTTTCTGCTTGCGTTAAGAATGTTACCGCAACCCATACAATAGTCGTTACTAAAACAATCATGGGGAATTTTGCCCATCCTGGCATGAGTGCATCATCACCAAAACAATAGGTTCCCAAATCTGTAAAACTCAAAATAATAGAGACAAATCCGGATACAAACATAGCCGAAATTTCACTCCATGCGTTTATGCGCCACCAAAACCAGCGCAAAATAAAAATTAAACCAGTTCCTGCTCCAAACATTAAAATAATATCAAACAGTTGTAAGGCATTTGTAAGAACCAATGCTAATAACGCACTACAAACCATTAAAACAATAGTCGCAATTCGTCCTACAGCAACCAATTGCTTTTCCGAAGCATCTGGCTTAACTTGCTGTTTGTAATAATCGTTTACTATATAGGACGCGCCCCAATTTAGATGTGTTGAAATGGTACTCATATAAGCCGCAACCAACGACGCTAATACCAAACCTAGTAAACCACTTGGCAACTTGGTAAGCATAGCCGAATAGGCTAAATCATGCCCTAATTTATCTTCAGCAACTAAAGGAAAGGCTTCATGAATACTGGCAATATCCGGAAATACCACCAAGGATGCTAATGCCACAATAATCCAAGGCCAAGGACGCAACGCATAATGCATGATATTAAAAAAGAAGGTCGCACCAATAGCATGATTTTCATTTTTTGCGGCCAACATACGTTGGGCAATATAACCACCACCTCCAGGTTCAGCTCCTGGATACCAAGAGCTCCACCATTGTACCGCTAATGGAATAATTAATAAAGTAATTAAGGCTTCAGTATTGGTAAAATCTGGTAGGATATTTAATTTATCCGCTACATTTTCATGCTGCAACATGGCTTCCAATCCACCTACTTCAGGCAAACCCACTAAATAATAAGCAGCACCTAACGCACCAGCCATAGCCGTAAAGAATAAAATAAAATCTGTATAAACAACACCTTTAAAACCACCCAAAGCACTAAAAATAACGGTTATGGTCCCAGCATATATAACCGTTTCCCAAGGTTGTAAACCCAACATAATAGCACCAATTTTTATAGCTGCTAATGTTACGGCAGACATGGCTAAAATATTAAAGATAATTCCTAAATAAATGGCGCGAAACGCTCTTAAAAAACGCGCTGGTTTTCCACCATAGCGCAATTCATAAAACTCGATATCTGTGTTGACTTCCGATTTTCGCCACAACTTCGCATATACAAATACGGTTAATAAACCTGTTAGCAGAAACGCCCACCAAACCCAATTTCCAGAAACCCCATTGGTTCTTACAATATCGGTTACTAAATTGGGCGTATCAGTAGAAAACGTAGTTGCTACCATAGAAACTCCTAACAACCACCAAGGCATATTTCGACCTGATAAAAAATACTCGGAAGCCGATTTTCCGGATTGTTTGGAAACGTAAATTCCTATAAAAAGCGTAATTGCAAAAAATGAAATAATTAGAGAGACATCAAGTACAGATAATTCTACCATAAATAGTAACCGTTTTTCTTTGGAATAGTTAGGCTAACTTAAACTTTTTTAATCACATTGGTAACAATACCCCAAATAACAAAATCGTTTTCTTCCGTAATTTTTATAGGTTGATACATGGCATTTTCTGGTTGTAACCAAACACCATCTTTTTCAACCCGTAGGCGTTTCACCGTAAATTCACCATCTAAAAAACAAACAGCAATACGGTTATTAATAGGCTCTAAACTTCTATCTATAACTAATAAATCATTATCATCTAAACCAGCATCAATCATACTCTGCCCTGAAACGCGCGCATAGAATGTGGTCATTTTATTTTTAACCAACATGTTGTCTAATGACAAACGTTCTTCATTAAAATCTTCAACTGGCGCAGGAAATCCTGCTGATATTCCAGTATCAACAAAAACAGCTCCTGTATTCACAGATAAATCAGGTGTAAAGAAAGTCAAGGGATTGGCGGTTTGAAGTCTCATGGTTTTGGTTTTGAATTATTTATGTCATGCAATAATTTGAATTTGGTATGTGAAGGAATCATATACGAGATTTCATCAAAATAATGCCATTCAAGTGTCTGCGGTATAAATCTAATAATAAATTCTGAAATGAGACGATAACTAGGTGAAATCTAAAGAATTTATATTTTAAAGGAAAATTCTTTCCTTATTTTTACATATTATGGAAGACACCTTTAAAACCATTACTGTATTTCAGTACACCACAGAAGCCGAAATTATAAAAGGCAGACTAGAAGCCGAAGGCATCGAGGTGTTTTTAACGGACTACACAACAATTGACACCAACCCAATTGTCAGTAACGCCATTGGAGGCGTAAAACTGAAAGTATATACCGAACAGGAAGCTGAAGCCATTGCCATTTTAAAATCTATTTCTAGTTACTCTTTGGATGATGATGGTCATGCCATTCATTGCCCAAATTGCCAAGAAACTAAAATAGAACTATTTTCGACTATTAAAGATTTAAAATCCTTTATGGCATTTTTAGTTGGCTTTGTTTTTGGCACATTGCCGTTTCACACACGGTATAATTATCGTTGTGAGCATTGTAAAACAGAATTCCCTTTAGAATAAATTGCGCGTTTTAATCACCCTTTTGACTAACCACAGCATCATAGCTTATTTTTAGTTTTTGGACAACTACGCCAATATCGGCTTCATTTAAATGGCCAAATCCAAGTCTAATAGCGCAAATATCTTTATTTTGATAGAGAATGGTTTTGGGTAAAAACAAATCGTTTTCTTTGGCTTTTTTAGCCAATTCAACAAGCGAAATCCGCGGTTCTAATCGCAACCAAATAGCCAAACCGCCTGCAGGTAGTTCCCAAGTGGCAAGCGATTTAAAATGTTCTTTTAGTTGTTCGATCAAATAATCACGTCTTTGCTTATAAACAGTAATATTCTTTTTAATTAACCGATGAATTTCGCCTTCAGAAATAAGTTCAGAAAGCATTTGCTTCTGGATTAAATCGCCTTGTTTATCTAGTATTTGTAAATAGTTTTTCGCTTCGTTTATAATCGTTTCTGGAGCAACTACAAATCCAATTTGAAAACTCGGAAAAAACGACTGTCCTAATTTCCCTAAATAGATCACGACACCATGCGCATCCGAACTAGCCATAGGTAACATGGCAGAGCCTTCAAATTGAAAATCATAATCAAAATCGTCTTCAATAATCGCAAATTGATAGGCTTTTGCTAATTGCAATAATTTTAAACGTCTTTCAGCACTCAACGTTACAGTTGTTGGATAATGTCTGTGTGCACAAACATATACACACCTGATGCTGCGCTTGGTAAAATGGGTTTTAATATAATCCACATCAATCCCATGCTCGTCCACTGGAATGGTGATAATATTAGCACCAGCTTGTTGAAAAATCATATTCGATTTATAGTGACTTAAATCGGCTACCAAAACCACATTGGCTTGTTTTATTAAAAGTTGCGACACGATATATAAACTCATCTCCGTACTTCGTGTGCTCATAATATTTTGCGGTTTAATATGAAAACCACGTGTGGCGTTTAAATAATTACTTAAGTGTAAATTAAAGGTTGTTGCCGATTGCTCATTTGTCTGATTCCATTTAGAAATTAAAGGCGCGCGTTTCATAGATGCACTATACCAGCGAGAAAATTGATGCGTTGGATGCAGCCTTAAATCAGGTTGACCATCATTAATCACATAATTAGTAACCGATATTTCCTGGGTTGACGCTAAATTAAACGACGATTGAAATGGAAATCCGGTTGTATTTGGATAATCACGCAACTTTTCTAAACCTTGAGATGTAGCTTTTATACTTGCCGTTTTTTGTTCCGGCATCAAGACAAAAGTCCCCTTATTTGGCATGATTTCCACCCAACCTTGAGATGCTAATTCTTCATAAACAGCCACAGCTGTATTTCTATTAATGGAAAGTATGTCACTTAAAATACGTGTGCCTGGCAAAGCGGTTCCTTCAATTAAATAACTTCGTTGAATGGCATTAATAATTTGCTGCGCAATTTGAATATACACCGCCGTTACTTGCGATTTTTCGAAGTGAATGAGTTTTTTTAACAAATCATTAACCGGACTATTCATAAGTTTAAAACTGGACTAGTTTAGTGATCCGGAAAGTTACGACTTTTGCCACCTTATAAAAAACACGAATTACCATTCTTATGAAATTATTTCCGTTAGTTACCTTATTACTTATTTTTTCGTTTAAAGGAAACCCCCAAGAATCACCACAGCAGGCTCTAGATTCCGTTGTTATCACGTCCAGCCGAATTGATTTACCTTTTAAAGAAAACTCTAGAACCATTTCCATTATAACAAGTGCCGATATAAAAAACAGTGCTACCACTAATGTTGCCGATTTATTACAACAAGTTGCAGGTGTTGATGTCAGGCGTCGTGGAGCCGATGGTACCCAAGCCGATTTATACATTCGTGGTGGTAGTTTTGACCAAACCTTATTGCTTATTGATGGCATGAAACTAGAAGATGCACAAACAGGGCATCACACCCTAAATATGGCATTGCCTTTAGAAGTTATTGAGCGCATTGAAGTTATAAAAGGTCCTGCAGCGCGCGTGTTTGGCCAGAATGCCTTTACAGGTGCTATTAATATTGTCACAAAAAAGCAAACAGATAATATGGTGTCGCTTGGTGTACAAGTTGGTTCTTTCGGTCAGAAAAATGCGGATATTACAGTTGGAAGCAACTTGGAAAATTCGTCTCATATTATTAATGTCTCTCGCAATCTATCTGATGGTTACCGTTACAATACGGATTATGATAATCAAAGTTACTTTATTAAAAGTATGTTTAATAAGAATAAACTGCCCATTTCATTTATTGCTAATTACCAAGAACGCAAATTTGGTGCTAATGGTTTTTATGCATCACCAGCTGCAAAAGATCAATATGAAGAAACCCAAACCAGTTTGGTTGGTTTTTCAACAGAAATAAAATCGGAAAAATTTACCTGGAAGCCACGTTTATATTGGCGAAGAAACCAAGATATGTATGTGTTTATTCGGGATAATCCATCGGTTTATAGAAATTTACATCAAACCAATAAAATTGCAGCTGAAGTCAATGCATCCTATAAATCAGCATTAGGAATTACGGGTTTTGGTGTCGATTTATCACAAACCTATATTGCTAGTAATAATTTAGGCAACCATAACCGTTTTGCCACCAACCTATTTTTAGAACATCGGTTTACGTTTTTAAATGATGCACTTTCAGTAACACCGGGAATTGCGGTTAGTTATTTTTCTGACTTTAAATTTCATGCTTTTCCAGGTGTGGATATCGGTTATAAAGTATCGGATAATTTTCAATTGTATGGAAACATCGGTTACACCTATCGGGTTCCAACCTACACGGATTTGTATTATTCAAGCCCAACAGAATTGGGTAATGACAATTTAGATCCGGAAGAAGCCATTTCGGAAGAATTTGGCATAAAGTTTCATCATAAAGGATTCCGTATTTCTGGCGCATTTTTTAACAGAGATTCTAAAAAATTAATCGACTATATAAAGGACGATGTTGCAGATCCATGGCAAGCCACTAATATAGCGGAATTGAATACTATGGGCTTTGAAGCCCAAACAGATTACACCTTTTTTATGGCCAATTTTACGCAGAACATGAGTTTTGGCTACACCTTTTTAGAAGACGATTTAAACGATGTATCATCTAACTTTTCACGCTATTCAATAAACTCGTTAAAGCATCAATTTGTGGCAACGTTTAGGAGTCAATTTTTCAAAAACCTATCACAATCCATCGTATATCGTTATGCTGAACGGACTATTGGTGACAGTTACAATGTGTATGATGCTAGTATTAATTACGAATTCAACGCCTTTCAGTTTTCAGTAACCGCTAACAATATTTTTCAAGCAGACTATACAGAAACCAATTTAGTACCTGCTGTAAAAGGGCTTGTTTTGTTCGGATTAAAATACAACTTTAAGTAGGAAGCTATTGCATTGTTCTAAATCTAACAGGTTTTAAAAAGCCTGTTAGGTTTGCATAGGTCTGGGCTCGTTTTGTAACAAAAATCTATTTAAAGCTACTTATATAATAAATTCTTTAAATGCATTGTAGGAATGCCTTAAAGGTTTATATTTAAAACTTATAATCTGTACATGTTATGATGGAGTGGTTTTCAGCTTTAGAATTATTTGCGAAATTTTATTGGGCAATAGCATTAATTGGTTCGCTTTTCTTTTTATTTATCATCATTACAACCTTTATGGGTGCTGATGGCGGCGAAGATATTGATGATATTAACGCAGAAGCTGGTATTGAATTTCAATTTATCACCTTTAAAAACCTCGTCGGTTTCTTCACCATTTTTGGCTGGAGTGGAATTGCCTGTTTAGATGCTGGCCTTTCAAAACCTGTAACCGTTATTATTTCATTCATTAGTGGTTTATTAATGATGACTATTATGGCGGCCATGTTTCACTACATGAAAAAATTAACTTCTAGTGGTACCTTAGATTATAAAAATGCTATTAATGCGGTTGGCGAAGTATATTTAACTATAGGCGCTAATCGGTCCAAAATTGGTAAAGTCAGTGTTAATATCCAAGGATCGCTTCGTGAATTAGATGCTTTAACCGATTGTAAAACCGCCCTTAAGTATGGAACCGTTATTACTGTTTTAGACGTAACTTCTAATGGTATTTTAATAGTTGATACGCATAAAACCACATAAATCTAACACCTTAACCTTATGACATTTCTTTTTACCCAAGCTTTTAATTTAGGATTTCCTATTGCCATAGTTGCAGCCATTCTATTTGTTTTTGTTTTCATAGTTGTACTTATCAGGCGCTATAAAAGGTGTCCTTCTGACAGGATTTTAGTTGTTTATGGAAAAGTAGGCGGTGGTCAATCGGCCAAATGTATTCATGGTGGTGCTGCATTTATTCTCCCTGTAATTCAAGATTATGAATTCTTGGAATTAACTCCTATTTCCATTGAAGTGAATTTGGTTAACGCCTTATCAAAACAAAATATCCGTGTTAACGTACCATCTCGTTTCACCATTGGTGTGTCAACAGAACCTGGTGTGATGCAAAATGCTGCGGAACGTTTATTAGGTTTAGGGCAAAATGAAATTCAGGATTTAGCTCAAGAAATTATATTTGGTCAGTTACGTTTAGTAGTGGCATCTATGGATATTGAAGAAATAAATAATGATCGCGATAAATTTTTAACTAACATTTCAGAAAGTGTAGAAACCGAATTAAAGAAAGTAGGTTTAAAATTAATCAACGTAAACATTACAGATATTGTTGACGAGTCTGGTTATATTGAAGCACTTGGTAAAGAAGCTGCTGCACATGCTATTAATGCCGCGCGTAAATCGGTTGCCGAGAAAACAAGAGATGGATCTATTGGAGAAGCCAATGCGGTTCAAGATGAAAGAAGTCAAGTTGCTGCTGCCAATGCACAAGCTGTAGAAGGTGAAAATACCGCAAAAATTGCCGTTGCAAATTCAGATTCTTTACGTCGTCAACGTGAAGCTGAAGCAGAACGTATTGCCAATGCATCGGAAAAAGTTCAAGCAGCAAAAGCATTAGAAGAATCGTATGCAGCCGAGCAATTGGCAGAAACGGCAAGAGCCGAACGTGAGCGTTCTTCTCAGCTAGCGGATGTTATTGTACCTGCAGAAATTGATAAACGAAAAGTTGAAATTGATGCTGAAGCCGAAGCTGAGCGTATTCGAAGACTTGCTAAAGGTGAAGCAGATGCTATTTTATTTAAAGCTCAAGCTGAAGCTCAAGGTTTATATGAAGTACTAACCAAACAAGCAGCTGGTTTAGATGAGATTGTAAAAGCTGCTGGTAACAACTCCAAAGACGCCGTATTATTACTTATTGCTGATAAATTACCAGAATTGGTGAAAATGCAAGCGGAAGCTATTAAAAATATTAAGATCGATAAAGTAACCGTTTGGGAAAATGGTGGTGGAAAAGATGGGAAAACCTCAACTGCCAATTTCCTTTCAGGTATGTACAAATCAGTTCCGCCACTACAGGAAATGTTTAACATGGCCGGAATGGAATTACCAGAATATTTAAAAGGTAAAGATATTCCGGAAGCAGAAGTTACGGACAAAACAAAATCAGACAACAAATAATTCAAATTGTTTCTTAAGGGTTCAAATTTTAGAAATAAATTGAACGGTAGTTTCACCATTTTGTTTGCTTACAATTCCTTAACTTTGATGTTCTAAAAGTTTTGAGCATTGACATGGAACCTACAGACAATTCCGCGCGTAAAAACAATTACTAAAGCGGATTTTATAAAGCATTATTTTAAGCCGCAAAAACCTGTGGTTATTGAACAATTTATTGAAGATTGGCCAGCCTATACCAAATGGAATCTAGATTATATAAATCAGGTTGCAGGTGATAAAGTGGTACCGCTGTATGATGACAGACCTGTAGATTATAAGGATGGTTTTAACGAACCGCATGCCAAAATGAAAATGAGCGAATACATTGATTTGCTTAAAAAAGAACCGACTAAATATCGCATTTTTCTTTGGAATATCTTGAAAGAAGTTCCGGAACTTCAAAATGATTTTTCCTATCCCGATTTTGGCTTAAAACTTATGAAAGCTATGCCTATGCTGTTTTTTGGCGGTAAGGATTCACACACTTTTATGCATTATGATATTGATTTAGCCAATATATTTCACTTTCATTTTCAAGGCGAAAAGGAAATTATTTTATTCGATCAAAATCAGAATGAGTACCTCTACAAAATTCCGCACGCTTTAATAACACATGAAGCTATTGATTTTTCGAACCCT
>NZ_JBLXHU010000022.1:0-48492 GCF_048259285.1 Bizionia sp.
AATAAATTAAAATTCTTTTTAGATTCTATTTTATCTAATAACCTTACCAATACTGGATTATCAAAAATGATGCTTGAATCTATATATTTAGAACTATTAAAACTTATTTTATACTTTTCATTAATTCCATTGCTGAAAGAGAAATCTAAAAATTCAACTAATTGAGATTCTTTAATTTTATCATTCTGCAAAAGAGAATATTTTACTGTGTAATCATCTATCGGTTTTTCTTTTTTTAATAAGTAAATCATTGTCTGAATACCAGCCGATTTAAAAACTTTGTAATTCCAAAAATCAGTAAATAATTTAATGGTAGTCTCTTGTAAAACCTTATTTCTAAAAATGGATGCTCCAGCACTTGTTATCCAATTGTTTTGAGCAATAAAACACTCTACACCATTTTCTTTTAATAAGTCTATACTAATACAAGCAAAGCCATACCACAAATCCATTTTACCTTGATAGTAATCAGAATTTCGAAAACCATCAAAAGCCTCTTTACTTGTGTATTCTTTTATGTAAGGCGGATTACCAATAACAATATCAAATCCTGTATTTTCAGTTACTATAGGGTTTAAAATCTCTGGAAAATCTAAACGCCAATCAAAATGATTAAACGGTTCGTTATTCGTTTTTAAAGCATTTACTTTTTGCAAAGTTCGCTTCCAACCCTCGGTTTCCAACCACTTTTCAGTTTCTCTTTTAGTCAGTTTTTTACCTGTCTGTTTCTGATAGCCTTTTGTTTCTATCATTAAGGCTAATTGCTTGGATAGAATATCTAATTTTAAATCTCTAATTTCCTTTTTTAAAGTATCTTTTTGGCTTGAATCGGCACTAAAAAAGTCTTTTTGTTTACTTGATATTGTCTTTAGTAAATCTGTTTTTTCATTTATAAGCTCTTGCGCAAAAAAACCAGCAGAAGTATCATCTGTACTCCAATCAATTTCAACTATTTCATTTTCAAATTTGCCAATTAAAGAGTTACCTACCACAATTTTATATGCTAAATTAGGTAATGGTTTTGGTTCTTCTTCATCAACAATTAGACTTAACCAAAAACGTAATTGCGCAATATCTACTGCTCCTTTTTCTATATCTACACCGTAAATAGAGTTTTGAATAATGTTCTCTTTTACAGTAGCTGGACTCCAAACCTTAAAACCTAAATCGAAAGCAATACGTTCTTTTAAAGCAAATATTTCGTGTAGTAAACCCATTGGGAATGCACCAGAACCAATTGCTGGGTCACATATTTTTACTTTGTCTAAAAGATTATTTATTTCATTTAATTGTGTGTCTGTTAATGCTTCTTTGTTTTTTTGTTTTACAAATTGACTAATACCATCTTTAGCGTTTTCTCCAAGATGCGTTACTAAATACTCTATTAAGGATTCTTGTGTCATATATTGCACAATTTCCTTTGGTGTATAAAAAGCACCTTTGTCTTTATTGTCTTCCAGTAAGTTTTCAAAAATATGTCCTAACATTTCTGGGTCAACTGCAATAGTATGTTCCTCTGGACTGTTTTCGTAAATAGTAAAATTAAAACGATTAAAAAACTCAAATAAGTCTGTAAACAATTCACTTGGAAATACTAAATGGTCGAATTTTTCAGATTCCTTTTCAAATAAGCCACCATTTAAATAAGGGATTTTAACCACCTTACCATCAGGCATTGTAAAATCATCGTGAGTTCTTTTTTGATTTAGTGTATCGTAGAATAGTTTAGATAGCCATAAAGGATAAAATGTGTCATTTTCTCCTGCTTGTTTATAAAAGTTTTGAATGAAATTTTTATCTCCGTTTCCTTCTTTATAATTGGTATCTGTTGCACCTAACCAACCTTTTTTCTGAATAAAATATAAGAACACTATTTGCCCTAATAGTTTTTTACAAAAGTCTCTGGCTTCTTTTTTATCGCCATTAAACACAGATGCTAAAAAAGGTGATGGGTTTTGTACTTCTACTAATTGAAATTTACCACCTTTCTTTTGAAACTCTTCTCCTGTTAAGAACTTTACAAACTTTGCATAATGCGTTTCTCTATACTCATCAAAGAACTCTTTAGACATTGCCTCAACAGCAAAAGCATCTTGTATATCTTTTACCTTTATTTGAAACTTACTATCTAATTCTTTAAAACGGTCTATTGCTGTACGATAAGTTTCGTCCTCATCACCAAAAACATAGGTATATCGTTTGGGGTTGGTTTCTTTAGTTTGTACTTGTCCTTCCTCAAAAAAACTGTCGTATGCTATAAAAGAAAATCGCCAATGTTTATTGGCTACATCTTCATATTTAAATGTTGCGAATACAGCATTATTACCAATAATTAATTTTTTAACCAATGCTCCTAAACCTACACGAGCAATCTTTACTTGTCTAAAATCTTCAACCGTTACTTCATAGAGTTCTATTTTACGATTATCGTGTGTTTTAAACTCACCATACTTAACTACTTTTTTAGCTGTACGCTTTTCAGTATCTGTTAATTCAACTTCTTGTTCTCCATCTTCATCATATAAAACAAAATCTTTAACCGAATTTAGAAAAACAGGTTTCAGTACATTATCCTCGAATGATGTTCGATTATAATCTGAAGTGAATATTTGTGATAATATGCTTTCCATTATTTAGTTTCGATGTAAGACTCTGATATTACAATTTGTGGTTTACTGAATAGTGATGCTCTTTGTTGTTTTATTCTTGCTCTATCACTAAAGTTCATATTTTTTAAAACATCATTAAAAACCTTTTCAACTACTTTTTGTGGGTCATTCTCTGTATTTGATTTAAAAAACTTGTTTAATTTATTAGGTAACTGTCTATGAGAGCCTTTATAGATTTCATCTAATGCTCTTTGTAATTGATTCTTTATAAACTCATTTTCTGCTACACCAATAAAAAATTCTAACTGTGTTATTACTTTCTTTTCAGTTGCAGATAATTGTGCTTTAGTTACATTTTTAGTCTCAATGTTTTTAGCTACTGTTTTAAAGTGTGTTAAGGCTTTTGTGACTTGTTTATGATGATTCTCTGGAAGTTTTACAGCTTTCTCTTTAGTGTTTGCCTTAAATATTTTTGCAGCGTTTACAAAGGTTAATTCGTGTACAACATTGTTTTCATCCGTTTTATAAAATACACCAGGATGTCCTTCACTTTTTATATATGTGATTGACGCATTATCTACATTAATAAAAGAGTCAACCTTACTTGATTTACGAGCAATACGAGATTTTTTAGGAATATTTTTAATCTTATTGAACGTATTGATATGTTCTTTTTTGAATGTTCTTAACTCTTGTAGAAATAATAAAGTCTCATTAATTTCCTCTTTTAATTTAGAACCATATAAACCAGCTTCACCAACTTCTTCTAATTGCGAATATATTTGACTATCCTCTCCAAATGCACTATGGAATGCTTGTAGCTTTTTTATAGCTGTATTGGTTAACTTTATTTGATTATCTGATTTATCTGATGGATAAAAATTGAAAACGTGTATTTCATCTGCTTCTGTACCAATACGGTTTACACGCCCAATACGTTGCATTAATCTGGTAGAGTTCCAGGGAACATCATAATTAACAATAACATTAGAACGATGTAGGTTAATACCTTCTGCCAATACTTCTGTTGTAAAGATGATATTAAAATCGTTTTTCCAACTTGCTTTTTCTTGATTAGCATCGAAGTTGTCTAAAATAGTTGGAAATTTATCTTTTCGGTTATCAGCGCTAATGGTCAATATTTTATTGATACCTATATCGCGTAATGTATCACTAACATATTCGATAGTTTCTTTAGATTCAGAGAATACAACTAATTTACCAGAATGATTATTTTTTTTGTGTAAAAATTTAGTCTTTAAATCTGCTATAAACTTATCTAATTTTGGGTCGTAATCTATTATAGACCATTCATCAACTAACTGTTTTATTTTCTTTGCGTCCTCTTTTAATAAATCAATAAAATCTTCTCTAAAATCTTCATCAGAATAGGTTTCATTATTTCCACCTTTCTCATTCATTTTCTTTTCTAACTCTTCCTCTTTACCTTCATTTAAGTATTTATTTACATCAACATCTGGCGCAATATGTACCTTACCATCCTCAAACATCTTAATCATATGATTCGTGTTTTTGTGTAAGCGAGATAAAGACATTTTAAAAGCATAAAAACTACTTTCTAAACGTTTTACCAATAAGGTTTTCATTATCGCAGCTAACCTTTTAGATATAGACTCTACATTACCGTATCTTTTTCTATCCTCTTCATTTATTAAAAACTCTATTGCTCTATATCTATAAAAACCAATACCATCATAAGAGTTTCTATTTTCATCCATAGAAGTCAACATCGTAATCGTAGTATCAAATAATTGACTTAATTCATCATCAAATTCATATCTAACTTCATTAGGTGGGTTTATTTTAGGAAATACAATACCTTGTTCTGTAATATCTTTTTTAAAGTCTTCGTTATTTTCAATATCCGTACGACTCCTTCTTATTACTAAAGGCTCAATTACTTTATCTCTAATTTTATCGAAAATTGCTTTAACCTTATCTATATCAAGAATATCATCTTTTTTTAATTCATCATACTCATCTTTTAATGGCGTAAAGAAAGATTGTAAATCTTTTACGCTTGGAAGATTTGCATTTCTTTTATCTTGAAATAAATAAATCTGGTTTTCTATATCCGCAGGGTGATTGTTTAAAGGTGTTGCAGAAAGCAACATTACTTTTTTACGAGTATCACCATTAGAGCCTGGTATTCTTCTATCTGTTTTTGTAATGGTTTGCAACTTCTCATACATATTAGAAGTATCATTTCTAAATTTATGAGCTTCATCAATAACAATTAAATCATATTCATTAGGATTTGGATAGTTTCTATTAGTACCATCTATTACTTTATGTAAACTATGAGTGCTAACAAAATATGTGTTGTTGTCAATGTGGAAATCTTTAATTGTTGTCTTCCAGTTTTCTTCTAATGCTGGTGGGTATACTATTAATATTTTAGAATGATACCCATTTTCAAACACAAACTTCTTTGCAATTATAGAAGCAACAATAGTTTTACCTAAACCTACTACATCCGCTAAAAAGAATCCGTTATACTTCATTAACTTTTCATATCCTTCAATTGCAGCTTCGGATTGATAGGTAAGTCTTAAATATTTGTCAGGAAGCAATAAGTCTATGTTTGTAGGGTCGTACTCAATACGTTTTCCAAAATATTCTATTAATAATTTGATGTATAATTCAAAAGGTGTGAAGTTGTCATTTAAAAATGTTTCTTCTTTTAAACCAGAAATATCAACAGGTAAAATATCTATTGATTCACTCCAAAGCAACTCAAACTCTTCTGAAGCAAAACGTATATCATCGTAATCTCTTAATTCAACATTAAATTCATAGTTAGACTTTGCCCGAGAACCTAATCCAGATTCAGTAAGATTTGAAGAGCCTGTTATTACACTACCTGTAGAATATTCATTAAAATCTTTTGGTTTAAAAATATAGATTTTGGCGTGTAAGTTTTTTTCAGGATGCGCCTTAATTGTAATTTTCTTGTTTACAATATCTTTTATGAATTGAATAATACCATCTTCAATTTCTTTAGAGTAATCAGCCTCTTGAATGTCTTCTTTAAGTTTTTTTAAAAACTCATCCTTTGTTTCTTGTGGGTCTATAATATGTTGTTGACCTAATGAGTGATACTTCTCTAAAATAACATCAACATTAATCCCGACTAAAATGCGTATTTCTGGTATGTTTTCTAAATATGGTCTTAACTTGAAATATCCTGTAGCTCTGAAATAGCCAACTAAAGCATCAAAATTATGTATGTTAGGTAAGTTCTTAAAAACTCCCTCGAACTTTTTTAATAAGCTGTTATTTGATTTATTAGTAAAAAACTTTGTTGACATTAACCCTTTTTGAATTATGTCATAAATTTAATAATCTTTTTGGTGGTGACATTAAGGAAATCCATAAAATGCTTAATTATTTCACTCACTTTTTTTTAATAGGACTAAAAAGTCAATCAAATCGTCATCATAATCCAGACTTTTTACTTCTACCAAATTGTTAGATGGAATATTAAATCCACATTATTTTGTTCAATGAACAATTTTATTCTTGGTTTCTAATTAACATAAGTATTGATTGAACATAATTTGTATAAGGTAGAACCTTACTTAAAGTAATGTAATACCTTACTATTTTTATTTTTTTGACCGTTGCTATTGACTTCAAATGAGGTCTAATTGATTACAGATGTAGTCAAAACAGGTCATTATTAACCATTAATTTGAAAATGCACTTACCCTAATATTGGAAACAAAAAACCGTAAAAAGAGTAAGGTGCTACCTTACTTTTTTTACGGTCTTGAAAAAAATCTTATATCTGATTAGGCTGCTAAAGCCTTTTTTTGATTCATAATAAAGTCCACCAAATCATCTCCATCTTCCAAACCTTTTTCTTCTAATAATTTACTACATGAAATATTAAACCCTTCCTTTCTTAATTGCTCTGCTGTTTTATTCCAGATTTCAAATTCCGTCTTGTCTGGGAAAGCAATTATTTTACGTCCTTTTAAAGGTTTTAATAATTTGGATTTAAAATTAGACTTACTGCCTGTTGCCATCCATATAATATCAGGTCTAATTATACTCATGATAATAGCTGTCTTTTCAGATTCTACGATACCAATATCTTTTATATTACAGTCATTCAAATTATGCAATCCAAATAAACATTGTTGTAATACAAAATCATTAAGTCGTAATACACGATGTAACCATGTAATACAATTAAAAGGTTTCTTCACTCTTTTGCCTGTTTGCTTGTCATACAACATCACTTTCCCTGCGTGAACCTTAATACATTCATCCACTTGAAGAAATACAGTTGCACCATTCCAATGATTTGATGTTCCAATAAAGAATTTGTGTATGACATCTGTTACATCTCTTGGTGTGAAGAATTGTAAGAGATAGGTAATAAAGTTGTTGGCTTTATGGTTATTACCGAACCTCCCAATAGTCTCATCTGAATGATAAGTCGGGATTTCAGATTTGTAATATTCTGGAAGCACAGAAATAGGCTCGTTGCCTTTAGGAGTAAAATGATAAGCACATTTGCTTTCTCTATCACATCTTCCCATATGGTGTTCTAAATAGGTTTTAGTTTCAGTTTCAACATATCTTACCATTGTTCTTTTCTTACATTGTGGACATGGAAATTTTTTACTTGATTTATCTAATTGGTATTTGTAGGTATTGTTCATAAATTTTGTGGTTTGTTATTTGGTGGTTAGTATTCTTTTGTACTATTCGTAGCATTCGTAATGATTACGAATAATACGAGGATTACGATTTTTACGAGCGTTACGACTTGTTTTCAGCTTTTAACTTTTCTTGGTGCGTATCTCAAATGGCTTGAAAATTAGATTTAATTCCAGCTGACATGGTTTTAAACTTCTCGTATTAAACACATTAATTACATTCAGTCATGTTATCCAAACTGAATAGGTTCACGTTTGATTGTTTTAAATCATACTAAACTGTAGTCGTAGTATTCGTAATAATCGTAACGGTCGTAAAATTCGTAACTATCGTAATGGTTACGAACCTTACGAATTTTACGAGGGTTACTAATTGGGTTTTCATAAATTAAATTTATCAAATAGGTATTCTAATGCATCTTCGTCTGTAAATTTCACGTCTTCAATAGTTTCATCAATCTTTATTGGAGGCTTTACAGGAAACATTTCAGATTTCAGCATATCGTATAGCTTCGCCAGCTCTTCCTTCGGAAGTGCTTTTGCTACGCTATATACTACTGATGCATCCATTAAACCTATTTATCTAATCGTTTCAACGTGTTTCTAACTGTTCCTTCACTAATACCTAACTTGGAAGCTATTTCCGTATTAGGCAAACCTTCTTCTTTCAAATCGCTTATTGTGTTGTCTCTATCTGATATATCCGAAGTTGAATACTGTTTTAAATGTTCTTCTTCTGAACCAAAACCTTCAAATTCGAATTGTAGAAAATTATGAGGATTCTCAATTCTACATACGGCAACGTTACCAGCGTGAAAAACCTGCTCTGTATTACGCTGTTTAATTTGCTTGATATAACGTACCGAAGGCATCGAAGCACTTTCACCAATTGCAAAAGCACTATCACAAAAATTCATTAGCATCTTGCTACCTGACAAATCGTTTTTAGTGATTGGCTTGGTAGCATCCCGTTTTGGGGTGTGTGCCAATACCAAAATAGATACACCATGCTTTTTATTCAGCGCTTTAAGATGCTTCATAATAACAAGGGCGTCTTTGGCTCTTTCGTTATCACTTTTCAAATACGTTATATTATCAATGATTAAAACTTCTGCTTGATGTTTTTCTATGACAGCTTCAAATGAATGACAGATATACTCTTCGTAATCTTTAAACTGTTTTGGCACATCTACTTCGGTATTAATTTCAACTCTTAAAAAATTGTCATTAAAAACGTAGTGGTCTTTGTAATTATCTGAATAGCGTTTCTCAAATTGCTTGTCTGATAATTCAAAATCGAAGTAAGCCACTTTTTTAGGTTTTGATTCTATTTCAAAACCTTTTATCGCTATACCTTTACTAATACTATTAGCTATTTGAACTGCTAAAATTGATTTACCAACATTGGTGTCAGCAAAAAGAATACACAACTCGCCTTCAAACCAAAATCTATCATATAAGAGTTTTGGGATTGGTCGAAGCCTTGCTTCATTTATCCATTGGTTAGCTGGTTTAACAACAAAGCAACTGGTATTGCTTTGTTGTTTTTTAATTGCTCCTTGAAGCTGATCGATATCATCGTTTACAACTTCAAGTTTTTCTTGATTAATTAGTTTTCTTTCTCCCATATTTACATAAAAATAAAGTGTTTATCCAATAGGACTTGCCGAACGTAAGCCGACACTGTTTGGTTGTTTTTCGCTGCGCGTTTTTCAATCTCTTCTCGGAGATAATCTTCGATGCGAATGGTTAATCCTGTTTTACTCATTGTTCTTTGGTTTTTTAAAGGTTAATAAACAAGAAAGCCACAGCAGGATAGATTCTATCTTACTGTGACTCATTAATAAAAAATTAAATACAACTCCTGTCTTTATTTTAGGAGCGTTGTTTCTTTCTTTTAGAAGGCTCTCATAAGCATCCAATGCTTTGAGAAAATTGTGACGTAATTCGTTAAAATTGTTGTACATGTGATTGTGTTTAAAGTCCGAGTGCAATTTACGTTCGGATTTAAAAAATCACTGAGTGGGAAACATGGTGGAGAGACGTTATTTTATGGTTGGAAACAACGATTTATGGTGTTTTTTGAAAATCATGGATTTTCCGAAGCAAATTCCTTAAATTCTTTGAGAAAAGTATGTATTCTTTTTACATCTGGACTATCAAATTCCGTTTCAATTTTTGGAATATTGGTCTTCGAAATAGCATGCTCATCTTTTAGATAAGTTATGAAATCAGATTTTTTACCTTTTATTAGTTTAAGCTCATTAATCGCATGATATAAACAATTAATGCTAGAAGATACATTTTCCTCAAGGTTCTCAATAGTTAAATGAATTTTTAAGAATGACTCTAAAGTGGTGAAAATATTTGGATATTTTTCAAAGATATTCTTTGCTTTAGCTGCCTTTGAAAAATAGATATCGGTTTCAAATGCATATCTATCATTTAGGCTCAAAATGATTTTCAGTTGGGACTCAAAAAATATAAATTCATTAATGAGGTCATTCTCATTTACAAATTCATCGGTAAAAAATTCCATATTACCATATAGGTATTCTAACACAAAACTACGGATAGCTATATTTCTCTTAATTGCCATTCTTCGCAAGCTCAAATACTCTAAACGTTTTTCTACAGCAATGTTTTCTATACCGAGCGAAGATGTTTCTCGGTTTACCTTATTAAAGCCTTCAATTTTTAAGTCTTTATATATTAATTTGAAATTCTGTAAAGCAATCTTCCTTGCTTCCGCATGAGTTAAGCCATAAATCTCCTCATTAAACTCATGGAAGAAAGCAATAAAGATGTTCTCAATATAAAGCTTATACCGAACTAATAGCAATTCATAAATTTCATCTACCAAAATCTTCGTAGGTTGATTTGAAGGGGTTAAGGACACCCTTACAGATTTTGAGAATGCATCAGACACCGAAACATTACCAGTCCGCATGATACGTTCGTAAAATTCATTTAGAACGAGTATTTCGTCTTGCTTATTTTGAGATTCTTTTTCAAACTTTTTTCTTTCAAGCTTTCCGAAATATTTCATAGTAGGTTAGGGGTTTTATGAGCCACGAAAATACTTTTTTACGAGAACAAAGAAAAGGAGCTTTAACCTTAAATTTATGCTATAATAAATCACCTTTATAACCTATTGCATTACAATGTACTACACCGTAATACATTGTAATACGATGTAATACACTCTTTATTTAACTCTACTTATTGCAGTAAATGCGAGAAATCTTCTGGTAGTTGAGCATCAATATCACGTAAGTAACTCTCCAATGCTGTCATGGATGAATGCCCTGTAATTAACATCAGCTTACTCTTAACTGTATAAGGTGTCATATTGGGTTCTTTAGATAATTCCCTATATATTTCTGAAATAGTGGTATGCCTAAAACTATATAAACCATAATCTTCATTAAGGTCAAAATGATCTTTAACTTTCTTGAATCGCTTTGTAAAATAGTCACGCTTGCTGGCTTCAGTCACATCCCATTCCCCTCCAATTTGGAGATTTGTAAAAAGACAATCATCTTTAGAAAAAGCGGTTAAGTCAGGTAGTTTATCAAATAATATTTTAGGAATTATTTTTTCTTTGACCAGTTTATTTTTTGCTCGAACCTGCATCTTCATGTCCTTGATATTTAAATCACCTATTCTCAATCTGCAAACCTCCATAGGTCTCAAAAATCCATAGGATACAAAATCTACAAAAAGTGATAATAAAGGGTCATTTTCATTCATGTAATCCTTAAGTTCTTTTAGTAAGTCAGAACTGTAGGACTTATTTCGCGAAGGTTTAGCTGTCAGTCTTTTTATTTTGGTAACAAAATTAGTTTGTAATACATCATTGTCAACTAATGTTTCAATGAAAGAGCCTAAATCTGTTCGTGTATTATTTCGATTACGAGGACTTGTCTTTTGTAATACGCTATTTAGATAATGTATTACGGTCTTCTTCGTAATTGTTTCAATAGAATCCTCCTCTACAAAGTCATTCTCATAAAGCCATCTATAAAACTGGTTTATTCGACTTCTGAATTTTGGAAAGGAGTTTTCATTCAGAACTTTTGCCTTTGTATCTAAAACTATTTTTTTAGCTTCTTCAAGCGTCGTTTCAATTAACGCTTCTTTAGGAATTGGTCGAGCAGCTTCCTTTATTTTTTTGGCAGGAGCATCTACTTTTAATTTCGGTTTCTCAACAACAACTGGTTCTGGATTTTCTATAACTGGAGTTTCTGGTTTTCCAGTCAAATTTTCCTTCACATGAGAATTATCTTTTAAATACGGATTATATCCTGCATCTAAAACATTTAATAATTGTCTCCTAATCTTCTCCAAAATGATAAGACGATGTCTTTTGGTTGAAAAACTGTTGGCTGAACCTTTGATTCTTTTCTGCTGTTTTAGCTTCTTTGTCTCTGGGTCTCGGTAAGAATAATAAATATACCAATCTTTCTTAAGCGCCTCTCTCTGTTGCTTTTTAGTAAGTTTTGACCAGTGGTTTATATCCACTCCGCCAGTGTAAATTTTAGGTTCGTTGTAGTTGGGTAACATAGGCAAATCATGTACTGTATCATGTACCTGCAATATAAAACTTAAAACTGAAGTCATAAAAAAAAGGGTTGTGAATACACAACCCTTTGATTTAATTAGACTTAAGCCTTGTAGCGGGAACTGGACTCGAACCAGTGACCTTCGGGTTATGAGCCCGACGAGCTACCTACTGCTCTATCCCGCGATTTAATTTCCAAGTACGTTGTTTAGCTTTTAACTTACCGGTTCATAATGCCGATTCAACCATTTTGGACTGCAAAGATACAATGCTTTTTAAATATAACAAGCAGAATTTAAAAAAAATTATTGCTCAATGTTTTCTGCACGAAAACTAACCAAGTTTTGCCCCTCAAATTGCACCGATATTTGAATGGGATTACAGCAGACCTCACAGTCCTCAATATATTGCTGCTCAGATTGTGAGCTATCTAATAACATTGAAATAGACTCCCAACAATATGGGCATTGAAACTCGTGTTCTTCCATAAAATTAAAATACAAAAAAAAGAGGTTATTAAAAAATAACCTCTTTATTAAAATAATTCTTGTACGTTTCCTTAATCGTTGTCTGTAATAACAGATCCTGAATTTAAGTCCATCATGTTTGGATTATTACCGTTAATAACGCTAATGTACTCCTGGTTTAATTTGTTGTCGCTTACCATAAAAGTTTTTAATTTGGGGAAATAAGATAATTCAAATGGTACGTCTCCTGTTAATAGATTATTAGCTAAAACAATTTCTTCTAATTGTGTTAATGCCATAATTTCAGCAGGAATCTCACCACTAATCTTATTATCGATTAAACTTAATTTTACTAAATTACTCAAAGCACTAATTTCTGTAGGTATCGTGCCGGTTAACTTATTACTGCCTAATTCTAATATGCGTAGGTTTGATAACTTACTAATATTAGTAGGTATAGACCCATCTAGAATATTCATAGATAAGTTTAATGTTTCTAATTTGTTTAAATTTCCTATTGATGAAGGAATGGAACCTGATAGCTTGTTTAAACCGAAATTTAAATGCTTCAAATTAACCAAATTTCCTATTTCTTGGGGAAGTGTTCCTTGTAAGTTATTGAATTCTAAATTTAAATCTACAACTTGGTTGTTTTTAACCGTTACGCCATACCAACTTTCCATAGGAGATGATAAGTCCCAAGCATGTGTCCATTGACTTCCGTTTGTAGAATTATAAAGTGCTACAAGCGCAGCTTTCTCCGTATTTGTAACGTTAGCCAATGACAAGGCTGTTACAAACAAACATAAAATTGATAGTTTAATAGCTTTCATAAGTGATAAATTTGGAATCAAATCTTGAACAATATTAAGTCGAATATAGATTAAAAACAAATTTATTCGATGAAATGCACGTTTTGTTAAGATTTTACACCCAAAATCACAAATTAATCCAAAGCGTCTAAAGATTCTTGAACCTGCTCCCAGTCATGCATTAAACTTTCTAATTTATCTTTTTTACTTTGATAACTTTCGAAAAAGTCCGGATTAGAAACCACTTCATCGTAATTTGTGGCGAGCTCCACATCAATTTCTTTTATCGTTTTTTCTAATTGTTGAATTTTAGATTCAATATTACTCAACTTATTATTAAGCGATTTAAATTTCTTTTGGTATTCGTAACTTTCTTTATTGCTTTCTTTAGGCGCTTGTTTTTCTACATCACGTTTTTCCACCTCACGCAGATTTTCAACATTACGTTGTTGGAGGTAGAAATCAATATTTCCGAGATATTCTTTTATTTTATGATCTTTAAATTCATAAACCGTATCGGTTAAATCTTGGAGAAAATCTCTATCGTGCGATACTAGAATTAATGTTCCTTCAAATTGTTTTAGGGCATCCTTTAACACGTTTTTAGATTTGATATCCAAATGATTCGTTGGCTCATCCATAACCAATACATTAAAAGGCTGCAATAATAATTTGGCTAGTGCCAAACGGTTTCGTTCACCTCCAGATAATACACGAACATACTTATCTACTTCATCACCGCGGAATAAAAAAGATCCTAGAATATCACGAACGCGACTTCTATTTTTCTCATTGGCCGCATCAATCATAATATCTAAAACCGTTTTATTACCATCTAAATATTCAGCTTGGTTTTGTGCGAAATACCCTATTTGAACATTGTGACCGAGTTTTAAACTGCCTTCATGCTTTAATTCGCCCACAATAATTTTAGCTAATGTGGATTTTCCTTGACCATTTTGTCCAACAAACGCCGTTTTAATATCGCGAGCAATATGCAAATCGATATCTTTTAAAACGGTTAAATCGCCATATTTTTTAGTGATATTATTTGCTTCAATCACCACTTTCCCAGGAACAATAGACACCGGGAATTTAAGCGTCATGACGCTGTTATCATCTTCATCAACCTCAATCCTATCCATTCGGTCCAACTTCTTGATTAAGGATTGTGCCATGGTAGCTTTAGATGCTTTAGCACGAAACTTTTCAATTAGCTTTTCGGTTTGTTCAATTTCCTTTTGCTGATTTTTTTGTGTGGCTAATTGTTGCTCTTTTATTTCTTTTCGCAATACTAAAAACTTGGAATATGGCTTGTTGTAATCGTAGATTCTTCCTAATGAAATTTCAATTGTTCGGTTCGTCACATTATCTAAAAACATTTTATCGTGTGATACAATTACCACAGCACCGGAATAGCCTGTTAAAAAGCCTTCCAGCCAGATAATAGATTCAATATCCAAGTGGTTGGTAGGCTCATCCAGAAGCAGCAAATCATTGTTTTGCAATAAAAGCTTGGCTAACTCAATTCGCATACGCCAACCTCCAGAAAAGGTATCCGTTAATTTATTAAAATCCTCACGCTTAAACCCTAAACCTTGAAGTATTTTCTCGGTTTCGCCTTGGTAGTTATAACCACCTAAAATTTCATATTGGTGTTGCATATCATTTACATCCACCATGAGTTGATGATAGCCATCACTTTCATAATCGGTACGTGTTGCCAATTGGGTGTTTATATCATCAAGCTTTGCTTCAACTTCCTTAATTTCTTTAAAAGCTTCGTAGGACTCTTCCAGAACGGTTCGTCCTAATTCAAAATCGATATCCTGTTTTAAAAATCCGATTCGTAAGTTTTTATCGGCTGCCAATTGGCCAGAATCTGGCTCCATTTCTTTTGCTAAAATTTTTAGCATGGTCGATTTTCCTGCGCCATTTTTCCCAATGAGACCAATACGATCGCCTGCGGTTATTTTGAAGGTAATTTCTTCAAAGAGATAATCGCCTTGAAAGGAAACAGAAAGGTTGTGAATATTGAGCATTTTTTTACAATTGTTACTAAACTATATTAAATAATTGGCTAATTTTGTTTTTCTTATAAAGTGCAAAAGTAAACTAATAAAAATGATAACAAAAGGAACGAAGCTTTATAGCATTTTTACAGGTGCTTGCCCTAAGTGCCATCAGGAATCCATGTACGTTAATAAAAATCCGTACGTACTATCTGAAGTTCAAAAAATGCATGAAAACTGCATTCATTGTGGCTTTAAATTTCATATTGAACCCTCATTTTTTTACGGATCAATGTATGTGAGTTATGCCGTTGGCATTGCTTTTGCCGTGGCTGCTTTTGTAATTAGTTATCTTTTTCTAGGTTCCGGATTAATGACGGCCTTTATTGCCATAGTTGGAACATTAATTGTTTTCTCACCTATTATCATGCGTATTTCTCGAAACATCTGGATAAACATGTTTGTAGATTACGATAAGGAAAAAGCTAAATAGTATATCTGCCTATTGCAATTTCTGGGTTTAATGGTTGCTTGTTTTCTATAAAGTTAAAAAGTTGCTTTGCGGCATAAGGCGAAATCATTACCCCTCTAGAGCCCAATCCGTTTAACACATGTAGATTTTTATGACTTGCATGCGTACCTACCAATGGTCTTCTGTCATTTACTGTTGGCCGAACACCCGCTTTATGGCTCACCACTTCAAAAGGTGCTTTTAAAAATGTTTTCAGTTTACTACTTAATTCCGCCTTCCCTTCTTCTGTAGGATTGTTTGTTTTATCAAATCGACTATAGGTGGCACCAACATAATAATCTTCATCTGAATTTGGCATAATAAAAACACTAGATTTTATGGCATAATCTATTTTCAAAACGGGAACGTTTATGGTTAAAACCTCTCCTTTGGTTCCATTTAGTGGTAAGTAGTTAAAAAACGGATTTTGTTTTAATCCAAACCCTTCGCAAAACACAATGTGATTGGCTTCATGGTTTTTATACTGAAGCGTCTCGGCATCTATTTGTAAGGCTTCATATTGAAAGCCATCCGTTACTATTTGTGAATGGCTTTTTAGATAGGTTCTATAATTCGAAATCAAAACGGTTGTATCCACACGTCCAGCATGATAAACTTGACCTAAATTAAATGGCGCATCTATATGTGGGTTTGAATTTGAAACTAATTTAGTAGATAGATAGGGTTCCAAGTTCGGTTTATCGGAAGCGGTAAACCATAGATTTTGCTCTTCAATGGACGCAAAGCGTCTATATAATTTGATTGTATAATCTAGTTTCACATTAAGCAAGCGTTCTAATTCCTTATAATATGGTTGGGCTAAAGCCAATTGCTCCTTTGCCATCCAAACCTCAGTAAAACGCTTTAAAATAACCGGGTTATACATACCAGCAGCAACCAAAGACGCTTGTTGGGAATTATTATCAAACACCAAAAAGGATTTGTTGGCTTTACGTAATTGCTCACAAAAGGCAACACCAGCTAAACCCAGACCTACTATAAAATAATCTACTTTCATATATGCAAAGGTACTGTGCTTTTCGGATTATTAATATCATAAAAACAAAAAACGCTCACTTAAAAAAGTGAGCGTTTTAATATTCTTAACATGTAAGGCTTAATAAGACCACATATCTAATTCAAAGTTTCTAATTTTCTCTTTAATGCGCTCGGATTCTAATAACTGCATTAATGCATTTTCAGAAATATACTCGGTTACCTTACGGTCTCCATATACGTTTTCTTCTTTGTAAATATAGCCGTTAAAACGTCTAGAATTTAACAAATGATCAAATGAATATGGCACTGAGCTGTTTTCATTATTGAAAGCTTTAGCTTCGTGTAAAATTTCACGTGCATCTGGGAAAAATACCCAAAACAATGGAATAGGTTCTTTGTTTGCCTCATCATCCGAATCAATAAAGTTAACATCTGGTGCTGCAGGTGCAATACCAATTAAACGATATTTTAATTCAGCTTGACGCTTATCAAAGTACCAAAGTCCTTTTATTAAATAGGCGCTTACATCATACGATGTTATATCACGTTTCGTAATATACTCCGGAGAAACAAATCCATCCGCATTGTATTGATCGTAACCAATATCTAACGTATCTACTTTAGACATACTAGCACGTAAATCATTAATAGTACGTTCTGCTGTAAAGTATGAATCGTCATAAACGGTAGCAATGTTTCCATTTTTAACGTTTTTCCAAAGTACATCAAATAATGAACGTCTGTGCTTGCCTATGTTGTTTGTATCTACAGGGTAGTACAACGGAAAGTTTACACGCTCATCAAGAACAACGCGTTCCCATGTCATTTTAGAAAACAGAATGTCTCTATCATCCACATAACCATATTCCAATGGTTTATCATTATCCACTGCTTTTTGAGCTTCTGTGCGCACACCAATTTCCTCTGGCGATTTTGCACTCAACAAGTTTGCTTGTGCAAAAGAAGCTGTCACAAAAGACACTCCTAAAACGGTTAATAAAAAACTTTTATAATTCATCTGTTTTAATTTTAATTATTTGGGCTTATCATCAGATGTTAAAACCAATATTAATTTGTTAATTCAACAATTACTGGAGATACACCTTTTAACTTATAAGATGAGTTTCCTTTAATTTGTGCTGAAATATCGAAAATTGATATTTGGTCTCCACGTCTTGCCTTACGTAAGGCATTTTTAGCTTGACTATTTAATTTTGTTCCACTAACATTTACAGATGGCTGTCCAGGTACTTTTACCTTAAATGATGTTACTTGAATTGGTAATTCAAAATCAAAATCATCTAACAACGCTCCAATAGTTGAAATTTCAACACTGTTACGTGGTAACTTTACAATACCTGTTTGACCACTAATAGATCCTGTTGGTTTTGGAATATCTTTAATTCTAAATGTTGCTCTATCGCTAACTTTTGATCCATCAGGTAATGTTCCTGATACATTAATAGACACTTCACGACCTGAACCTGGATTCATTACGTATTTACCTGTTCCAGATGCTTTACTTAAACCTGGCGCACTAGCTGATACATTATTATCCGATACACCAGCAAACGAGATAGTCATTGGGTTTGCAACACCACGATAAACAACGTTCATCTTATCAGCAGAAATAGTTGCTGAATTTGGTTTTGGTACTACTGCATACGTAGATTGCACAGGAATAGAGATAATAGAATCACCTTCCTTAAATTGAAATTCACCAGTAATTTCTCTTTCTCCAACAGCACCTGCCGGGAAATCTAAAATTGTTTTACCAGCTTGCATAGATTCTTTAGATAACTCTTGTCCGTTGATAATAACTTTATCAGCTTGAAGCGTGTTATCCTTTTTACCTAAGATAATAGTTCCAGTAAAGTTTTCTCCTGAAAAGAAAGCCGTTTTACTTGGTACTACAATCGCATCAAAGTTTGTTAGAGAAGCTTCAACTTTTAATTTACCAGCTAACATAGACGATAACACTTCAGATTCTGTTGTTTTAACGTCTGCTTGTAATTGGGTCATTTTAGTTAAAGAGGCTACTAAAGGAAATCCTCTGTAGTGATAGCTTAACCAATCAATTTTGTTACCATCTCTATTTACTACTGGCTCTGTAGAAAACTTTTCTTCCACATCTTCAGCAATATCAGCTAAATCAGGGTTTGTGTTTAATACAGCAACAACACCATCTCTGTAGGCATTTATTTTATCCATGAACTCTTGACCTTCTGGCTTCAACTTTTCGCCTTTAAAGAAGTAGTTGTCTAAAAAGTCACCTTTATCCATAACTTCGTAATCTTGAGGGTCATCAACAGTTGCTGTCATTTGTCCTTTTAAATCACTTAAGTATGAGTTGAAATCGTTTGATAATTCATCAATTTGATCAGCTTGCGCCTTCAATGGTTGATATTTAGCTGGTTGTTCGCTAACTTTTTCAGCTAACCCAGCCATAAACGCCTGATTTCTATCCGTAGTTGCTTCGTTTGATTCGACTAATTTTTC
Source organism: Bizionia sp. (assembly GCF_048259285.1). NCBI lineage: Bacteria > Pseudomonadati > Bacteroidota > Flavobacteriia > Flavobacteriales > Flavobacteriaceae > Bizionia > Bizionia sp. The sequence continues at coordinate 19,165 of NZ_JBLXHU010000022.1, forward strand.
ATTCATTAAGCCAAATGCCGAAAGCACTTCTTTTGACATATTCAATGCTAACATCGCAATGAAGATTAAATACATCAAGTTAATCATTTTCTGCCTTGCAGATAATTTTCCTCCTGCCATTTCTAATTTAGTTTTTTGTTATAATTACTTAAAATTGATACTACTAAACTTAATTAGTTTTTATTCATTGCAGATAACATACCGCCATAAACACCGTTTAAAGATGATAAGTTAGATGCTAATGATTGCATTTGTTCTTTTAATTTTTGTGCATTTTCAACAGACTCTTCGTTGATGGTTGCTTGACGATTAACGCTTTCTAATTGAACTTTATACAAGCTGTTTAATGATTCCATTTGTGCAGCAGCTAAAGATAACTCTTCACCATACTTTTTAGTAGCAGCAATTGAATCTACGGTTGGAGCAATTCCTTTTGCAGCACCTTCAAAGTTTTTAATACTGTTTCCTAAAGAAGCCATTAACTCACCGTCAATTTTAGCATCTTTTAATAAATTATCTAATTTTTGAGATAATAATCCTTCAGCATCTTTTGGTTGTTCTTTCTTTTTAGTTGTTGCCATACCTCCAGCTAATTCAGGATATACTAATGACCAGTCTAAATCATTATCTACTGGTTCAAAGGCAGAAAGTGCGAAAATTATTGCTTCAGTAACTAAACCAATTGTTAACATCACGTTACCTGTTAATGGACCGATTTCAAAGTGAATAATTTTGAATAATGCACCAATAATAACAATAGATGCACCTAATCCGTAAGCCATTGCCATAAATTTCTTAAATCCTCTTGATTGTGCCATAATTTTTAATTTTTAGTTTAGTTTAATTTAGTTTATAGTTTAGTTTAATTTTTTGTTTAATTAGTTTAGAGAATTTAAGGTTACATCCGTACCTAAATAATCTTGAACGGTTCTGAAACCAATGTAGCTACGTGCAGAATCTGCATACTCATAGTCTCTTGAACTTACTTGTAAATAATACGCGACATCTTTCCAAGATCCACCACGCACTACTTTCCGGTTATTATTAATATCATTTACACTAGGGTTGATACTTGAAACATACTCATAAGAAGATGGATCGTAAGAAGCATGTACCCATTCTGAAACGTTTCCAGCCATATTGTATAGATTGTAATCGTTTGCTTCGTAAGATTTTGCTTCTACAGTATATAATGCTTGATCGGCCGCATAATCACCACGTAATGGTTTAAAGTTTGCCATAAAGCAACCTCTATCATTTTTAGTGTAAGGTCCACCCCAAGGAAAGGTTGCCGCTTGTAAGCCACCGCGTGCAGCATACTCCCATTCCGCTTCTGATGGTAAACGGTATTTTGGTACATTATGTTGCTTTTTACCTTTTCTGTATGAATTATGATATAAGGTACGCCATTCACAGAACGCATTAGCTTGTTTCCAAGACACACCTACAACTGGATAATCATCATAAGCAGCATGCCAGAAATAATCATTATGCATTGGCTCATTATAAGAGTATGCAAAATCACGAATCCAAGCCGTTGTATCTGGATAAATTTCTACAGCTTCTGTAATTAAGAATTCCGAACGCTTTTTACCTTTATTATGCATTTTGGCAGCTTTCTCGATATCCATATATGTATACTGGAATTTAAATTTCTTTACATCCCAAGTACGTTGACCATTATAAGATTCTTCTATTGGCAAATACATGGTATCCATAACTTCTGCATACAACTCATCAATATAAGCAGCTGTATCAAATTCAATATCGATATCATTGTTTAACTTTCTACCTTCGTAGCCTGTTGGACCTAAACCAGCATAATTATCATACATGTATTTTTCGTACACAGACATATTATCTGGATCTGCATCTACAAATGCATAATCTCCAATAGTACCAGCGTCAGCTTGAGTTAAACCTTCTTCATCGGCTAAAATAGCTAAACGTGTTCTGATTGTTGAATCACGTACCCAGTTAACAAACTGCTTATACTCGCTGTTTGTAATTTCGGTAGCATCCATATAATAGGAACGAACGGTTACCGTTTTGGCTGGTGCATCATTAACTCCAGCAAGATCGTCGTCTGCTTTACCCATTATAAAAGCACCACCTGGAACTAATTCCATTCCATAAGGTTTTTCGGGATGCCATTTTTTTCCTTTAACTCCTACAAGCTGACCTCTGTCTCCAGATCCACAGCTAGTTAGCACAGCTAAAATTGCGGTTAATAACATTAATTTTTTCATATCCATAGAAAACTCGAGGTTAATTATTTCGGTCTTAAAAATTTTAAGAGCGTAAACATATTTATATAATTTGTAAAAAACAACTTTTTTTTCCTAAAATTACTCGTTTCATCGTAAAAAAATGCATCTCATCGATGAAATACCACCTTAAAACGTTAAAGTTTTATACACAATTCTTTTGAAACGCCTTGTACCAGCGTTCTGGCACATTATTATTGCAGGCATTCTGATAATCTTGGTGCGTACAAGGTAATAACGTATGTCTTTTCAATTTATTATTTATTTCTTCTAAAAAAGGAATTTCAATCCACCAACGCCCAGATTTCATACTTTTATAAAAAATAAGCTCTTGGTGGTCGACCAAGGTAATGAATTTTTGGTAGTTATGATCTAATGAAAAATCATCGTCTTTCACCCTATAATTAACACCTTCTATAAAATACCACAACATTTGAGCTATTAAACCAGAGGTTAAATCGTCTATACTAGACGGTTTGTACTCAAAAATTCCAAATGTTGTTACTTTATTACTAATTCCGGCATAACGTGAAATTGCGCAAATTTCTTTTCCATCAAAACCATTTGGTGATACTTGTTGCCTGGAGCCAACTTCCGATCCTTTTACAGACCCTAAATCAACACTCACTATATTGGCATCCCGTAAGGCTGGCTCCACAAGTGTAATATCATTAGACACAGACCCTAATCGGTAAGACTCAAAATAAAGCTTATCCATTAAGTCTATTTCTTCTTGCGAATTAAAATAGGTTTGGTAACCTATAGTTGCGTAATTGAATAAGTTATACGGTTCATCTAATATAATCTTTCCAACAAAGCTATTGTTTTTAATTGGCTTGGTTGAATCGCCTAAATCGAATTTAGAATCTACGTTGGCAATATTCACCATTGGCATCAACGCATCATAAGCACGATAGATAGGATAGGTTAAATCCTGACTTCCACCAAGGATAATTGGTATAATACCTTTGGGAATCAATAGAGCAACGGCAGTTTTTACGGCATAATAGGTATCTTCTATAGATTCTCCTTTATGAATATCGCCTAAATCGGCAATTGTAGTATGCCAATTTCCAGGAAAAAGAGCGTAAAGTGATTTTCTAATTTCGTTTAAATTAAAATCTTCACCTATATAATTAATATCATTCCGGTTTTCCAAAACGCCAATGATGGCTATTTGCACACCATCTAAATCTGGAATCCCACTTTGAGCAGAATGAATACGCAATTTTCTTCCAAGCGCTTGTGTTGACAATAATTCATTATGAGCTACAACACTATCGGGAACGGGAGTCAGAAAACTAAAATTCATTAGCTACTATTACTTTTTAGTCGTGGTTTTTTTCTTGGCTACTTTTTTGGCTGTCGCCTTCTTGGCAGGCGCCTTCTTTTTGGCTGCCTTTTTCTTGGGTGCATTTTTTTCTAGAATTGCTTGTGCCTCTTCTAACGTCATTTCACTAACATCATGTGTTTTTGGTAATTCAATTTTAGTTTTACCTTTTATAATGTTATGTCTGCCCCAACGTGCTTTTTCAACACGGATACCAGCATCTTCCCAATTATGGATAACCTTATCTATTTCTTTTTGAATTTTATCTTCAATTAAAGTTACAATATCATCATCCGATAAATTATCCCAATCATATTTTTTATTTACGTTAATAAACATATCGTTCCATTTTATAAAAGGACCAAAACGCCCTTTTCCTTTCTGAACCGGTAAATCTTTATACATATATATAGGAGCATCTGCTTTTTGCTTCTCTTTAATAAGAACAATAGCATCATCCAACTCTACGCTTAATGGATCTGTACCTCTTGGCAAGGACACAAACTGATCGCCAAACTTAACATACGGTCCATAACGACCGTTGTTTACCTCAACAGGTAATTTTTCGTATTCACCTAAAGATTTAGGAAGCTGAAATAAATCCATAGCTTCTTCATAGGTAATGGTATTTAATTGTTGCTCGGGAGACAGGCTTGCAAACTGTGGTTTCTCTTCATCATCCACGGTTCCAATTTGAACCATAGGTCCAAACTTCCCTAAACGCACACTTACCTGCTTTCCTGTTTCTGGGTCTTTTCCTAATATACGTTCGCCAGATTCCCGATCTGCATTCTCCTGGACATCAACAACAACTGGATGAAAGTCTTTATAGAAATCCTTCATCATTTTTTTCCAATCTACTTTACCTTCCGCAATTTCATCAAAATCCTCTTCCACTTTAGCGGTAAAATTGTAGTCTAAAATAGTTTCAAAATGATTCACTAGGAAATCAGTTACAATCATACCAATATCTGTTGGTACTAATTTCCCTTTGTCTGAACCTACTTTTTCAGAAAGTAATTTATCCTTAACTGCTCCATCTTGTAATGTTAATACCGTGTACTCACGTTCCACACCATCAATAGTTCCTTTTTCTACATAATTTCTGTTCTGAATGGTAGAAATTGTTGGCGCATAGGTGGACGGACGACCAATACCAAGTTCTTCTAGCTTTTTAACCAAAGACGCTTCAGTATAGCGCGCTGGTGGTCTAGTATACCGTTCGGTTGCGGTAATATAATTGTTAAGCAAGGTTTCGTTCACCTTCATGGCTGGCAACATACCATCTTGCTCTTCATCTTCATCATCGGTGCCTTCTAAATATACTTTTAGAAAACCTTCAAAGGTAATTACCTCACCATTTGCAGTAAAATTTTCGTTGTGTGTGGAGGCGTCTATTTTTAAATTGGTACGCTCTAATTCCGCATCGCTCATTTGTGATGCAATAGCGCGTTTCCATATTAAATCATATAATCTCGCTTGGTCGCGATCGATATTTACAGAATGATTTGCAAAATCTGTTGGACGTATAGCCTCATGCGCTTCTTGTGCGCCTTTAGATTTTCCTTTATACGTACGTGGTTTACTGAATTTAGAACCATAAGCACTTTCAATTTCTGCTTTGGCACCTTTTCGGGCCTCATCAGAAAGGTTGACACTATCGGTTCTCATATAGGTTATTAAACCGGCTTCATATAAGCGTTGTGCCATAGTCATGGTTTTACTTACAGAAAAGTATAATTTACGTGCTGCTTCCTGTTGTAATGTGGATGTTGTAAATGGTGCTGCTGGCGATTTTTTTGCTGGCTTTTTTTGTAAATCACCAATTTTGAATGTCGCTTTAGCATTTTTTTCTAAAAAGGCTTGTGCTTCTTTTTTAGATGAAAAATTCTTCGGAAGTTTTGCTTTGAAGGTTTGACCATCTTCATTTGAAAACTCCGCATCAATTCTATAAGATGCCACCGGATTAAATCCTTGTATATCACGTTCACGCTCTACAATGAGTCTCACTGAAACCGATTGCACACGTCCCGCGGACAAACCACCTTTTACTTTTCGCCATAAAACAGGCGATAACTCATAACCTACTATTCTATCTAAAACACGACGAGCTTGTTGTGCATCCACTAAATCGTAATCAATTCCACGTGGATTTTCAATGGCTTTTTGAATAGCGGTTTTTGTAATTTCGTGAAAAACAATCCGTTTTGTTTTCTCTTTATCTAAATTTAAAGACTCGGCTAAATGCCAAGCAATTGCCTCACCCTCGCGATCCTCATCACTTGCTAGCCAAACCATATCGGCTTTTTTTGCTAAATCTTTCAGTTTTTTTACTACTGCTTTTTTATCTTTAGAAACCTCATAAACAGGTTTAAAATCGCCTTCAACATCAACACCTAATTCCTTGGAAGGTAAATCAGCTATATGTCCAAAACTGGATTCTACTTTAAAATCTTTTCCTAAAAATTTTTCAATTGTTTTCGCCTTCGCTGGCGACTCAACAATAACTAAATTCTTTGCCATTTCATGTTTTTTAAGGCTACAAATGTATATGAAAAAAAGTACATGTTCCTAATTTTTAAAAATTCCTATGCTTTATTTTATCCCTACTACCAATAAAAAACCTGTATTTAAACAATTTTAAATACAGGTATTAAATATAAAATTAAATGTTTTTACAATTTACGATACAATATGATTGGTTGGTACTTCATCTTCAAAACCAATTACATTTTTATAAACTAAATACATAGGATGGTATACAAAAGGTGCTGTAACTAAAATACCTATACCGCACATTAACATACCAACAATTTGTGCTAAAAGTGACGCGATTATAGTTAAACCAAATACTAATAACCATTTTTTGTTTCCTAATTTAAAACTAGCCTTTATAATGTCACCAGCAGATAATTCTGGATTGAAGGCAAAAATAATGGAGAAGAAATATATGGGAACAACAACATAAATTATAGGCAATACACAAAGCATAACAGCTATTAAACTAATAAATAAAGCTGCAAACATTAATATCAGTAGCTTTCCAAAATATTTTCCTTTTAGATAATAAAAGAAATCTGATGTTTTAATAGGCTCATTATGGTCTAATCGTTTCATAATTCTAAAAAAACCTGCATTCAATGCTAGGGAAACAACACTTAGCACTAATATACCTGCTATAAAAAACAGCATATACATAATTCCCAAACCTGCAAAATAAGCCTGAAACGCTTCAGGATCTTGATCCCCTGTTGTTGCTTGAGAAATAATTATACCCAACAATGGTAAATATAATAACAGAATAAAAGGTAATACAATAATGAACGTTATAATTTGCAATAAAAAGCCTTGTACCCAAGTTTTCTTAAACAAATCAAACGCGTCGCTAAAAATAGTTCCAAAATCTAACGAAGGTGCATTCGCAATTTTTTCTAAAAGTGAATTCATTGTGTTCATAAGTGGTTAATTAGTTAGTGATAGATTTCAAATTACGGTTAATTATATAGCATGCGCAAAATTATTTTTTATTATATGACACTTTGTCACAGTGTAAAAAATAATTGTAACTTTGCATACTTATTGACTGAACCTCATTTCAGATGCATTTATGGAGAAGATTATAGACGAATCAAAACAAGGTGAAACCCTTATATTAGAAGCCAAAGAATCCAATACACGCAAACTTTTTATTGAAAGTTACGGCTGTGCTATGAATTTTAGCGATAGCGAAATTGTGGCTTCCATTCTTACCAACGAAGGATTTAACACAACCCAAAAGCTAGAAGAAGCTGATTTGGTTTTAGTAAACACCTGCTCTATTCGTGACAAAGCTGAACAAACCATTCGTAAGCGTTTAGAAAAATACAATGCCGTAAAAAAAATAAACCCCAAAATGAAAGTCGGTGTTTTAGGCTGTATGGCAGAACGTTTGAAAAGTAAATTTTTAGATGAAGAAAAAATTGTAGATCTCGTTGTTGGCCCAGATGCTTATAAAGATTTGCCCAATCTGCTTTCTGAAGTGGAAGCTGGTCGTGACGCCATAAACGTCATACTCTCTAAAGATGAAACCTACGGTGATATTTCTCCAGTACGTTTAAATACGAATGGTGTTACGGCATTTGTTTCCATTACGCGTGGCTGCGATAATATGTGTACATTTTGCGTTGTTCCTTTTACTCGAGGTCGTGAACGTAGTCGAGATCCTCAAAGTATTATGGAGGAAATAAACGATTTATGGAGCAAAGGGTATAAAGAAATTACACTTCTAGGTCAGAATGTAGACAGTTATTTATGGTATGGCGGCGGACTGAAAAAAGATTTTGAAAAAGCAAGTGACATGCAAAAAGCAACAGCTATCAATTTCTCGAAATTATTAGAACAATGTGCCCAAGCACAACCTAAAATGCGCATACGTTTCTCTACATCTAACCCGCAAGACATGACATTGGATGTTGTAGAAACCATGGCAAAATATAAAAACATCTGTAACCATATTCATTTACCAATACAAAGTGGTAGCAACCGCATTTTAAAGGAAATGAACAGGCAGCATACACGTGAAGAATATATGGATCTCATTACCAATATAAAACGTATTCTCCCAAATTGCGCTATAAGTCAAGATATGATTGCAGGTTTTCCAACAGAAACAGAAGCCGATCATCAAGATACGTTGAGCTTAATGGAATTTGTTCAATACGATTTTGGTTTTATGTATGCCTATTCAGAAAGACCAGGAACCATGGCTGGTAGAAATATGAAAGATGATGTTCCAGAAGCCACAAAAAAACGTCGTTTACAAGAAATTATTGATGTGCAACGTGCTAATGGTCATAAAAAAACATTGGCAAATTTAGGCCAAATCCATGAAGTGTTGATTGAAAAAGAATCGAAAAAATCCGATTTAGACTGGTCTGGACGAACCTCACAAAATACAGTTGTAGTTTTTCCGAAAGAACATTATAAAGTAGGCGAATTTGTAAACGTAAAAATAATAGACTGTACCACAGCAACACTCATTGGCGAGGCTGTTGGGTATTCAGAATAAAAAGGAGCTATTAATAATTAATAAGATTCCTGCCTTCGCAGGAAATTAGATATGGAATCAGTACAAGCAACCAAACAGCGTTTCGGCATAATTGGAAACGACCCAACACTTAATCGCGCCATTGAAAAAGCTATTCAAGTAGCACCAACAGATATTTCGGTTTTAGTAACTGGTGAATCTGGTGTGGGTAAAGAAAGTATTCCTAAAATTATCCATTCCCTATCTCACAGAAAACACGGTAAATATATTGCCGTAAACTGTGGTGCCATTCCAGAAGGCACAATTGACAGTGAACTTTTCGGCCATGAAAAAGGTGCTTTTACAGGTGCTACAGCCACTCGAAATGGTTATTTTGAAGTAGCCGATGGTGGCACCATTTTTTTAGATGAAGTTGGTGAATTACCACTAACAACCCAGGTACGTTTATTACGAGTTTTAGAAAATGGCGAATTTATAAAAGTAGGTTCCAGTAAAGTACAAAAAACCAATGTGCGCATTGTTGCAGCTACAAACGTTAATATGTTTGACGCAATTAAAAAAGAAAAATTCCGGGAAGATTTATACTACCGCTTAAGTACAGTTGAAATCAATTTACCACCGCTACGAAACCGAAAAGAGGATATTCATTTATTATTTAGAAAGTTTGCTAGTGATTTTGCTTTAAAATATAAAATGCCAACCATCAAATTATCCGATGAAGCTGTCGCTATATTATTAAAGTTTCGCTGGAATGGAAATATTAGACAGTTGCGCAATGTTGCCGAACAAATTTCCGTTTTAGAACAAACTAGGGAAATTTCGGCAGACACGTTGAGACATTATTTACCTTCAGAAAGCTCGCAATTACCCGCTGTAATTAGTAATACAAAATCGGAAAGCGATTTTAGTAGCGAACGTGAAATTCTATATAAAGTGCTTTTTGACATGAAAAGTGATTTAAACGATTTAAAGAAACTCACCATGGAACTAATGAAAACTGGAAATGCTTCAGAAGTTCAGAAGAAAAATGAGAGCCTTATCGATAAAATTTATGGCGAAGTAGATGATGACACGCAGGAGGCTTATGAAGATTTAGAAGTACTTTCCATTCCTGAAAAACCAAGTGACACCTATTCTGATGAACCTATTGAAACAGCAACAGACAAATATCATTTTGCTGAAGAAATTGAAGAAGAAGAAACGCTGTCCTTACATGATAAGGAATTAGAACTCATAAAAAAATCGTTGGAACGCCATGGCGGAAAGCGTAAATTAGCAGCTGCCGAATTAGGCATTAGCGAACGGACATTATATAGAAAAATTAAACAATACGACCTGTAATTGGTTTTAAAAATTAATTTATGAAAATCATAAAAATAGTTTTATCAGCTATCGTTTTAATCACCTTTTTGGGTTGTGGCGCCTATTCGTTTACAGGAGCTTCCATTGCTCCCGATGTTAAAACATTTCAAGTCAATTATTTTCAAAATAATGCTATTTTAGTAGAACCTGGTTTAGATCGGGACTTTACGAATGCTTTAACCGATTTATTAATAAATCAAACCAATTTAGATTTAGTAAAGTCTAGTGGTGATTTGGTTTACGAAGGAGAGATTACAGAATATCGTATTTCGCCTACTACAGCAACAGCCAATAACACAGCCGCTCAAAACCGATTGAATGTTACGGTAAATGTTCGTTTTTACAATATGAAAAACGAAGAAGATAATTTAGAGCAACGCTTCTCATTCTTTTATGATTATGCTGGAGCAGCATTATTAACAGGTTCTCAAAAAGACACCGCTTTAGCTGAAATATTCGAGCGTTTAACACAAGATATTTTTAATGCAACATTAGCAAAATGGTAATATGATAACAGCTGCTGAATTTTCTAAAATCATACAGAAACCCCAAGATATTTCGCCACAACAAACAGCGGAATTGAAAGCGATTTTGGAGCAATACCCTTATTTTCAAGCGGCTCGTGCTAGTTATTTAAAAGGATTAAAATCCAAATCTAGTATTAAATATAATAATGAGTTAAAAGTAACCGCTGCATATACCACCGATAGAAGTATTTTATTTGATTTTATTACGTCTGAAGCCTTTTTGCAAAATGAAATATCACAGCATATTAAACAACATTTAGACCATATTAAATCTATTGAAGTTGATTCTGAAGACATGTCATTTAATAAAAGAAGTCGGGTTGATGATGTTTTAAAGCAACAAATTACAGACACAGAAGGCACGTTAGATCCAGAATTGTTTCAACTTAAAACGAGTAAACCACCCATAGCGCATTTTCAGATTGATGAGGCATTACCAGTTGAAGACATTTCAAAAAATAAAACAATTGAATCGAATACGTCAGACTCGCCTGCTCCTGACCAAGTTTTAAAGCTAGGTCAACCGTTACAGTTTAATCATCAAGAAAAACATTCCTTTAATGAATGGTTAATGCTTACACGTTTTGAACCAATTAATCGGGGAACTGATAATATAAAGAGCGAAAAACCAATTGAAAGTGGTATAGAAAATACAGACAATTCGGAAACAGAACGCAGTAAAAAGTTTGATTTAATTGATGAATTTATCACCAAAAACCCGAAGTTAAAACCAAAAAAAACAACCACTGTAAACACCAATATTGCTGATGCACAAATGATTCAGCCAGAAGCCTTAATGACTGAAACTTTAGCCCGAATTTATTTAGAGCAAAAGAACTATAAAAAAGCAATTCAATCTTACAACATTTTAAGTTTGAAATATCCAGAAAAAAGTGGTTTCTTTGCAGACCAAATTAAAGCAGTAAAACAATTACAAGAACAAAATAACGAATAACATGAGTACGTTTACCATATTTTTAGCACTTATTGTAGTGGTTGCCTTTTTACTAATAGTAGTTATAATGGTTCAAAACCCTAAAGGTGGCGGATTATCATCATCATTTGGTGGTGGTGGCACTCAACAACTAGGTGGTGTTAAAAAAACAACAGACTTTTTAGACAAAAGCACCTGGACACTAGCAACAATTATGTTGGTGTTAATTTTAGTTTCTAATGTTACTATTAGCAGAACAGGAACTGCAGAGTCCAAAGCTATTGAACAAATCAATACACAACAACCTGCTCCTGTTGCACCTGCTGTTCCAGCCGCAACTAATGAAAGCACGGAAACACCAGACGCTTCTAACTAGAACGTGTTACAAAAAAACAAAAAAAGCCAACTTTTCAGTTGGCTTTTTTTGTACCCTAAAAGGAATGAATGAAATTTTGTCAGTATACTGCTATTGGCACATTTTTAGCATACTGCTAAAGCAGTAATTAAAATTATAATTAATAAAACAACATACAAAAATGGCATTAAAAATTAAACCATTAGCAGACCGTGTTCTTATTGAACCAGAAGCAGCTGAAACGAAAACAGCATCAGGAATTATTATTCCGGATAATGCAAAAGAAAAACCACAACAAGGCAAAGTAATGGCAGCAGGAAAAGGCACTAAAGACGAGCCTATGACTGTTAAGGTTGGTGATACTGTTCTTTATGGCAAATACGCAGGAACGGAATTAAAATTAGAGGGTAAAGATTATCTAATTATGCGCGAAAGCGACATTCTAGCAATAGTTTAATCGTAAAAATTCAAACATCCAATAAACAAATTATAAACATTAAAAATTGACACACTTGAATTCCTTTTTGGAATCTGATTACTGATTTTTTAAAGTTTAAAATTTTAAATAAAATTATTCATTATGGCAAAAGATATAAAATTTGATATTGACGCACGCGACGGTTTAAAACGTGGTGTGGATGCATTAGCAAATGCAGTAAAAGTAACATTAGGACCAAAAGGTCGTAACGTAATTATTAGTAGAAGTTTTGGTGCACCACAAGTAACTAAAGATGGTGTAACAGTTGCTAAAGAAGTAGAGCTTGAAAATGAGCTTGAAAATATGGGCGCACAAATGGTAAAAGAAGTTGCTAGTAGAACCAACGATTTAGCTGGTGATGGCACAACTACAGCTACCGTATTGGCGCAGGCAATTGTAAAAGAAGGTTTAAGAAACGTAGCGGCAGGTGCAAATCCAATGGATTTAAAACGCGGTATTGACAAAGCTGTTGAGACTATTGTTGCAGATCTTGCTAAGCAGTCCAAACAAGTTGGGAATTCTTCTGAAAAAATAAAGCAAGTTGCTTCTATTTCTGCGAACAACGATGAAACAATTGGCGATTTAATTGCCAAAGCGTTTAGTAAAGTTGGAAAAGAAGGTGTTATTACCGTTGAAGAAGCTAAAGGAATGGAAACCTATGTGGATGTTGTAGAAGGCATGCAATTTGACAGAGGTTATTTATCGCCTTACTTTGTTACTGATTCTGATAAAATGGTTGCTGATTTAGAAAATCCATACATTTTATTATTTGACAAGAAAATTTCAAACCTACAAGAAATACTTCCAATTTTAGAGCCAGTTGCGCAATCTGGAAGACCATTATTAATTATCGCTGAAGATGTAGAAGGTCAAGCACTTGCAACATTAGTTGTAAATAAATTACGTGGTGGACTTAAAATTGCTGCTGTTAAAGCACCTGGTTTTGGAGACAGACGTAAAGCCATGTTAGAAGATATTGCTATTCTTACAGGTGGTGTTGTTATTTCTGAAGAGCGTGGTTTTTCATTAGAAAACGCCGATTTAAGCATGTTAGGAACTGCTGAAACAGTAACTATTGATAAGGATAATACCACTATTGTAAATGGTTCTGGAGATGCTAGCGCCATTAAAAACCGTGTAAACCAAATCAAAGCGCAAATTGAAACAACAACAAGCGATTATGATAAGGAAAAACTTCAAGAACGTTTAGCCAAATTAGCTGGAGGTGTTGCTGTACTTTATGTTGGTGCGGCTAGTGAAGTGGAAATGAAAGAAAAGAAAGACCGTGTGGATGATGCACTTCACGCAACTAGAGCTGCCGTTGAAGAAGGTATTGTTGCTGGTGGTGGTGTTGCGCTTGTAAGAGCCATTGGTTTATTACAAAAATTAACAGCTGAAAATTTAGACGAAGTTACAGGTATCCAAATTGTAGCACGTGCTATTGAAGCACCTTTAAGAACCATTGTTGAAAATGCAGGTGGCGAAGGAAGCGTTGTAATTGCTAAAGTATTAGAAGGTAAAAAAGACTTTGGTTTTGATGCTAAATCAGGAACCTATGTTGATATGCTAAAAGCTGGAATTATCGATCCTAAAAAAGTAACACGTGTAGCATTAGAAAATGCAGCATCTGTTGCAGGAATGATTTTAACGACTGAATGTGCTTTAATTGACATTAAAGAAGATGCACCTGCTATGCCAATGGGCGGTGGCGGAATGCCAGGCATGATGTAGTCCAAAACTTTATAACTTAAATTATAATTTTAAAAACGCCTCAAGAAATTGAGGCGTTTTTTATTCCCATCCATGAAAAAAATGGATTATTGACGGGAAACCGTTTTTTCATTATTAATAAAAACAGTACTTTTAATCTTATAAAAGCCTCATTCATAACTTTAACCTAAAATGATGATTAAAAACATAGTAGCTTTCTTACTATTTGTACTTTGTTCAACTTATGGCATTGCACAAAACCCAGAGTTTAATTTCGTTGAAAAAAAATATCTGGATTACTACAAACTCCAACCTGAAACTATTTATACTCAGGTTAATAAATCGAAGTATTCAAGTTCAGAAGAGCTTTGGTTTAAAACGTACATTTATAATACACAAACACAAAAACCCTATTTAACAACGAGTAATGTGCATGCTAGCGTTTATGATGCTGACGGCCTTTTAATTGAAAAAAAAATGTACTATGCTGAAAATGGTATAACGCATGGAAACTTCAATTTAAAAGATAATTATTTTCCTGGCATCTATTTTTTAAAGGTGACAACCAATTGGATGAAAAACTTTAATGAACCTCATTACAGTCTTCATCAATTTGAAATTATAGGTAGTGATTCAAATTTTGAAAATCCCACCGAAAGCGAGCAAAAATACGATTTCCAATTATTACCTGAAGGGGGGCATTTACTGCTAAACACTAATAACAGCATTGGTTTTAAAGGAACAGATATTAACGGAGACCCTTTAATTATAACATCCGGAAAAGTACGAGATAGCAAGGGGAATACCATTTCAACCTTTAAGAGTAACGACTTTGGTATTGGGAAATTTAGTATGTTAGTTTCAGAAAATGAAACCTATACGGTTGAAGCTACATTAGAAAACGGTTCTAATATTTATCAAAATATGCAAAAAGCAGATGTTACAGGTTTGTCACTAACTGTAAATACGCTTAACCAAAACACCTTATTTGTTAGTGTAAAAACCAATAAGCGCACCTTACCATATTTATTGGAAAAACCGTACTACTTATTGATTCATAGAGATGGGCTTCTTAAAAAAATAGACATCAAATTTGAAGCTAACACCTTTGAATATACTATAGCAATTCCGAAAACAGATTTGTATAGTGGCATGAATATTCTAACTGTTTTTAATGAAAAAAACCAACCTGTTTTAGAGCGCTTGGTGTTTCATAAAACTGAAAATTTAATTCATGATGTGTCATTTTTAGGAAAAAAGGTTGGATACGATTCTACGCAAATCAGATTGGTTTCGAATAAAAAAAATACATTAAAAAAATACATGAGTGTTTCTGTTTTACCAGCTTCAACAGAATCTTACAACAATAGCAATACCATTATTTCAGCATTTCTATTACAACCATATATTAAAGGTTCAGTCGATAATCCACAAGCATATTTTAAAGATAACGAGCGAAAAACCAATTATAATTTAGATTTATTGCTGCTTACACAAGGCTGGAGTCGTTATGAATGGAATACCATCTTTCATGTACCACAAATTGCAAAATATAATTTTGAAGCTGGCTTTCAAATACAAGGAAAAATTAATGAAACAAATGCTGATGAGTATAAAGAAATCGTACTTTTTTCAGCTAACAATGAATTAATGATATCTACTGAAGTTAAAGACTCCTATTTCAGTTTTGAACATTTATCATTAATGGATAGTTCGGTAGTTTCCTTGAGTGCGAAAAATAAACGCGGGAAATTAGTAACCCCTAGAGTATATTATAATGTGTACCCTACCTTTAAAAATGATTCGCTTGACACCAAAAACATTATCAAAAATCCGGTTACCATTATTTCAACTAATGACAACTTCGTTTACGATGAGTCCATCACCCAGTTGGATACCATTATGTTTAAAGTTAAAAAAGAATCGAGACAAGAAAAGTTCATGATTAATGGAGGAGTTAATAATCGTTCTGTAGATTTAAAGAGCGTTTATAACTTTTCAACACGGATTCTAGATGTTATACGAAGTAATGGTTTTGATGTAATAGAATCTGGACAATCTACCATAAAACTACTTTCTAGGCGAAGTTCTAACTTACAAGGAAGATTAAGCCCGAATGTATACTTGGACGGTATTATTGTTTCAGATCAATTAGAACTTATACAACATTTAACGGTTGCAGAAGTCGAAAAATTATTTGTCGCAAAAACAGGTTATGGTATGGATGGCGCTGGAGGCACCATAAACATTTTCACTAAAGATGGTGGCAGATCCAAAAACAATCCGAAAGGCAAGTTTAGCAGCAATGCCATTAAAATAGGTTACTCTATGCCTAAAAGCTACTATGCGCCAATGTACAACACAACCAAACGTGATGCTTTTTCAAAAATGGGCGTTTTAAATTGGATTCCGAATGTGACACCCAATCAGAATGGCGAATTTGTATTCAATATCCCGAACTATTTCTACAATGAGATAAACCTCTATATTGAAGGTATGTGTGAAGATGGCAGTTTAATTTCGAAAGTAGAAACTATTAAATTAAAATAAAAGGAAACGGAGAAACGATTAATTGTTTACCAAATCCTTAATTACTAATAAAGCTTTGGCTTCATCAGCATCATGAACATGAATTTCAATTTGACCTAAAATTCCCGGATAGGAAGAATCAGATTTATTAATTTCAAAATATGCAATTTGCGCTTCGTCCAAGGCATTTTTTACACCTGAAACTTGCACTTGAGAATTACTGGATAGGATTAGTTTTCTTGACATGGTTCTTCTTTTTTAATGATATAGTAAGTTAATCATTTTAATGGAATATGTCAACAATAAAAAAACCCAAACTTTATGCTTGGGTTTTCTATATAGTTTTCCGTTAATTAATCATTTTTATGATCCTCTTGTACTGCTTCATCTCTATATAAGCAACAGGCATGTAAGCTATTATAAGCATCATCGCTTGCTTTGATTTCTTTGGTATCGTGACCAATATCGGCAATACTTTGATTAATGGTTTTTAAATCGGTTTTACGTTCATCAAAAATCAGCTTTAACTCATGAGTCTCTACATTCCATACAGCCGATTTTACACCTTTTGTTCTAATACATGCTTTCTCAATGCGTTCTTTACACATATTACAAACACCATCTACTTCTATAGAAGCTCTGGCGTTCTTATCTTGTGAAAAGGCTGTTAAACCAAAAAGCATGACTATTAATATTCCTAATTTTTTCATGTTGTTTTTCTTTTATGAATTCTGTAAAAACAGAAATCTGATTATTATTTTTAGTTTTAATTAATTTTAAATCGCAATCCGGCATAATACATACTACCAAATACGGATCCATATACAAATGTGGTATCAAAATTAGCGCCAAACGGATCATCGGCTGCTACAATTGGATTATCTTGACGCACATTGGTGACGTTTTCGCCTCCTAAATATACTTCAAATTTCGGAGAAAATACTTTAGTGACTTGCAAATTTAAAGTTCCAACCGTTGGTGTATACTTTGGTAATTGATACGCTACTGGATTTGTTTGCGTGGACGAAAAACGTTGCTTACTTAACCAATTATATGTGGCATCAAATTTCCAATGACCACCAGAATCGGTTTGATGCGTTTCATATCCAGCGTTGGCAAAGAAACGGTGTTTTGGCGTTAATGGCTTATCCAATTTACCGGATTGGTATTGGGTTTTAACATCGTAATACTTGTAAGCCAAACGTAAATCAAAACGATTAAATATAGTATAATTTACTTCTGCTTGAAAACTATTGGCATAACTATCACCTTCCAAATTATAAAAACTGACTGCCTGTGGGTTTTCATAATCTACGACAATTTGATTTTGAAAATCGGTGCGGTAATAATCAAACGTCACATCACCTTTTCTACCAAACAAATTAAACCCTTGCAGGAATGAAACGCCGTAATTCCAAGCAATTTCTGGGTCTAGCCCATAAACAGCACCTCCAGAATTAACAATGTTAATTGTTCTTGATGTTGCAAACATTTGTTGATTTTCTGTAAAGATATTCGCACTACGTTTTCCACGACCAACGGATGCTCTAAATGCTGACTTTTCCCAAGGTGTATATCGCAAATGCAATCTTGGCGTTACAAAAAATCCGAGTAAATTATGCTCATCTACACGAACACCGGCCGTTAGGTTTAAGTTCTCTAAATTATCATAATTATACTCAAAAAATGCACCTACAGATGATTCCGTTCGTTCGTAATCTTGGGTATTTACCAACTCATCATAATGATCATAAGTAAAACTTAAACCTGTTTTTACTTTATGACGTGTATCACCAATTAAGGTATTGTACATGGCATTGGCATATAAACTGTTTTGAACAATATCATAAACATTCAGCCCAAAATAAGAATCCTGTTCATGCCGACTAAAAGCCGTTTGAACACCAATACTTTGATACGGAATGTTCGGGTTTACATAACCCAACTTTGCAGACACCTCATAACGTTCGGTATCAATTTCACTTCCCCAAGCATTCGTAGTTCCTTTGTCTGTGTCTGGATTAAAATTGACTTCTCCTGTTTGCTTACCATCGTTTAAATACTTCAAATTAATAAAGCTAACAATACCCTTTTCCGGGTTGGTATATTGCCACCTGTTCATTACATTAATCTGATTGTAGGTTGGCATATCCATAAAATTATCATCATTTACGTCATGTTTCGTGTTTTGAGTACTGCCATGAAGATATAAACCGGTTGCCCATTTCTCACTTACTTTGGTATTTACATGAGTATTTAATTCATAGCGATCATTATTGCCACCATAAAGATTGACAAATAATTTTTTATCCGTTGAAGGTTTTACTAGTTCGGCATTTATTTGCCCTGCAATACTTTCAAAACCATTAACCACACTTCCGGCGCCTTTACCAATTTGAATACTTTCTACCCAAGTACCTGGAATAAAACTTAATCCGTAAGCTTGAGATGCACCGCGAATAGACGGAATGTTTTCTGTAGCAATCAAAATATAAGGCGTGGTTAATCCTAACATTTTTATTTGTCGTGTTCCCGAAACGGCATCCGCAAAATTTACATCAATTGATGGATTGGTTTCAAAGCTTTCTGCCAAATTACAACAAGCTGCTTTTAATAATTCATCGCTACTTACCACCATAATATTTTGGGATTGTAAATATGATTTTGCTGTAGCTTGATTTCTGGAGGTTACGACAACCTCATCCAATGCACTTGTTGGTTCTAATAAATGCTTTATAGGCTTGACAGAATGAACAGAAATCGTATCCGTTTTATAACCTACAAAACTGACGACTAATTTTTCATAATCAGATTGATAAGGAATGGTAAAATTCCCGTCAAAATCCGTAACAGCACCAACAGCAGTGTTTAACCAATAAACATTGGCACCTGCCACAGGCATTTCTTTTTGATCTTGATTGGCTTCTAAAATTACACCTTTCAAGTTATCTTGAGACATAACCAAAAATGGCATAAAGCCTAAAATAAATAATATATTTTTCATATTAAGAAAGATTTGGTTTGATGGTGAACTGTTTCGGAAGTGCCTCTTGTAATGTGGACAAGCCTATCTCTTTTTTCAATGTCATGCTTGCTTCTGAAGCTTCTATATGGACTTGAACATCTTGAATGGCATCCAGCTTTATTAGCGCATCTTCCACTAAATTTTCACAGCCATTGCAGGTCATCCCTGAAATGGTATATGTATGTATCATTATTAATATCGAATTAAAATTTAACGTATTTATAAGTTGTTTTGTTAATCAATGAAGCCACTGACACACAAAACCAATAGGGTTTTTATGAGGAAAAACTCACAAAATAAAAATCGTTAAATAATCAAATGATGAAAACTTGATCCAGAATCTGAATATCGAAAATCAAGTTGGGAGGAGAATAGTTTTCATGAGGAATAACCAATTGTGGTAAACCTTCAAATAAATTTAAGTAAGTATGCGCATAAGTCGCTATAAATAACTGCTGATCAAAATCGAGGTCATTGAACGTTTTTACGCTTAATTCATCTTGACCTTTTATAACATCAATCGTGTCTTTACAGCAATCCATAGCTGCTTTTAGCTCATAACTGTCTGATGTGCATTTTTCAGCGGTATCAAAAACGGCTGCATCAATTAAAACATCACCACAAAAATGCTTTTCAACAGTAAAAGATACCGTTGAAAATAAGACTAACAAAGCCATGCTAGCAGAAAATGTTTTATATATAAAGGTTTTTATCATACCGTAATTGTGCTGCAAATTTACAATAAATGTGTTTGATAAAATAATTTTTAAGCTTGATTAATGCGCGGTATTCTTCTTATGATAGAAAAAAGCCGGAATAAGAAGTAAAAGAATAAGTGGCTGAATTAAAAAGCGTCGCGTATTAAAAAACAAATAATAATCCTCTTGTTTCGGATTGATTACAAAATACAAAAACAATAAAATAAGAATCAGATAAGCAGCACCATAAATTAATAACGAAAATTTAAGCACGCTGACATCTTTAAAAATGGCAAATAAAATACCTAGAGACAGAACCGTATTCAATAGAAAACGCAAACTGGTAAAAGCGGTGAGCTTAAACACTTCACGTCTTGGTGAATCAATATAAAGATAATCGTTTTGAAAAAATGCTAAAAACGGATCATAAAACAACTGTTGCTCAAATACACGGATTAACACTAACATTGTAGCTAAAACTCCAATGGTTAAATAAGTTAATGCTTTACTCATTTGTTGGAAGCTATTTTTGAAAATCGGTTAACCCAAACTACCCAAAGCAAACACACCATACCATAAATAATGGCAGGAAAAATAACGGTATGCAAAATATCTTTTCGCCATGGATAATGGTATAACCCAACTGAAAGTATCACCACACGAAACAAATTAACAACATAAATCAAAACGCTTCCAGCTAAAAGGTAAATAATAGTTGTTTTAAAACGACCTGAAAACGCTAGAATAAATGCCATAAACAGAATGATAACACTTACGGAATTACAGCCTTCAATAACACGTGCTACATATTTCTCATTGATAAAAAGTTTCATGGACGCTTCATCTGGATGTGGCAAAACCTGCGCCTCATAACCCAATGTTTGCAGCAAATCCGCACTTTGTTGCGCCACAATATGTGTCATATAATCCGGATAATAAACCGCACCGGTTGATAATTGCAAATAAAATTTATACCCAAACGTCATAACCGCATAAACCAACAAAAACGTGAGTATAAACCTAATAACCGATTTGTATTTTTGAAGTAGTTTTTTCACGCTAAAATTTTAGTCATTTCGTTGTTAAAGTTATACAAATTGACACGTATAAATCATTGCAATTTAAATACTTTTGCGGAAACTTAAAAAACTAATGACACTCCAAGAATTAAAACCTGCTGTAACTGAAATTATTCAAAAAACAGAAACATCTGTAGATGACAGACTATTAGCTATTTGTGCTTTACTTGAAAAAGAAATACCCTATTATAATTGGGTTGGTTTTTATTTTAAAAATGGTGATAAAAACGAATTAAAATTAGGCCCTTATGTTGGTGAACCTACAGATCATACCATTATTCCGTTTGGAAAAGGTATTTGTGGTCAAGTTGCTATTAGCAATCAGAACTTTGTGGTTCCCGATGTGTCTGCTCAAGATAATTATATTGCGTGCAGCCTAACCGTAAAGGCTGAAATTGTAGTCCCTATTTTTGTAAATAGTCAGAATATTGGACAAATTGATATCGATTCCAATACACCCGATCCGTTTACAGAAATGGATGAACGCTTTTTGGAGTTTGTTTGCAAAAAAGTTGCTACAATTTTATAACTGTTAATAACTTCCTTTTTAAGTTGAAAAACAGTTGTGTTTTAAACCAAAACACAACCACTTTTTTTAATGTAATTCCCTACTTTTGCAGGCATAAAACAACACAACACACATGAGTACAACTAAAACTATTAAATCGGCATTAATTTCTGTTTTCAGTAAAGACGGGTTAGCGCCAATTGTAAAAACATTACACCAACAAAACGTTACGATATACTCCACAGGAGGAACCGAAAAATTCATTAAGGATCTAGGCATTCCTGTCGTTCCTGTTGAAGATGTAACCTCCTACCCATCTATTTTGGGAGGTCGCGTAAAAACATTACACCCAAAAGTTTTTGGCGGTATTTTAAACAGACAAAATAATACAAGTGATGTTGCAGAATTGGCTGAATTTAATATTCCGCAAATAGATCTAGTCATTGTAGATTTATATCCCTTTGAAAAAACGGTAGCTTCAGGTGCCGACACACAAGATATTATTGAAAAGATTGATATTGGTGGTATTTCACTTATCCGCGCTGCAGCTAAAAATTATGCCGATGTAGTTTGCGTGGCTTCTGTAAATGATTACAAGGAATTTTTAGAGTTACTTGAAACTCAAAAAGGAGAAACAACGGAAGCAGACAGAAAACGTTTTGCAGCAAAATCCTTCAATTTATCATCTCATTACGATTCGGCTATTTTTAATTATTTCAACCAAGATCATGAGATTGCCAGTTTTAAATTAAGCGAAAACAATGGTCAAGTTTTGCGTTATGGCGAAAACCCACACCAAAAAGGATTTTTCTTCGGCAATTTTGACGCTATGTTTACCAAGCTTCATGGCAAAGAATTAAGCTACAACAACTTATTAGATGTAGATGCAGCTGTAAATTTAATGAATGAATTTAAAGGTGAAGCGCCAACGTTTGCTATTTTAAAACACAATAACGCCTGTGGTTTTGCGCAAAGAAATACCGTAAAACAAGCGTATACAGATGCTTTAGCTGGAGACCCTGTTTCGGCATTTGGAGGCATTTTAATCTGCAATACGAAAATTGACCAAGCAACGGCAACTGAAATCCATAGTTTATTTTGCGAAGTGGTTATTGCACCTTCTTTTTCTGAATCTGCTTTAGAAATTTTAAAAGGTAAAAAGAACCGTATTTTATTAACGCAAAACGATATTGAACTTCCAAAAACTATTGTGAGAACCTGTTTAAATGGTGTTTTAGTTCAAGAACGCGATAGTTTAACAGACACTATTGAGAATTTAACCTATGCCACTAACAATAAACCAAGCGAAAGTGAGTTAGAAGATTTAATATTTGCTTCTAAAATTTGTAAGCACACTAAATCTAACACCATCGTTTTAGCAAAAAATAAGCAATTATGCGCTAGTGGAACCGGACAAACCAGTCGTGTGGACGCTTTAAATCAAGCTATTCACAAGGCACAATCTTTTAATTTCGATTTAAAAGGTGCGGTTATGGCAAGTGATGCTTTTTTCCCATTCCCTGATTGTGTTGAAATTGCCGATAATGCAGGAATTTCAGCGGTCATTCAACCAGGTGGTTCTATAAAGGATCAGTTAAGTGTGGATTATTGTAATGAAAATAATGTGTCCATGGTTATGACAGGAACACGTCATTTTAAACATTAGTATTTTTATGAAAGTGAAAATCAGTATTGCTTTCAACGAAATTTCAAATAAAAACAGATATAAAAATCATCCAATAAGTAAACCACAGATAATAATTGCAATACTTTTATTACATTTACAAGATTTGATTAACAACCCTCAAATAAACGACTTAAGCACATGGGATTTTTTGACTTCTTAACTGAAGAAATTGCAATAGATTTAGGTACTGCAAACACCCTTATTATTCATAATGACAAGGTGGTTGTGGATAGTCCGTCTATTGTTGCACGTGATAGAATTTCTGGAAAAATAATTGCCGTTGGAAAAGAAGCCAGCATGATGCAAGGAAAAACTCATGAAAACATTAAAACTATTAGGCCATTAAAAGATGGTGTAATTGCAGATTTTGATGCCAGTGAGCAAATGATTAGTCTGTTTATAAAAAATATCCCTGCCCTTAAGAAAAAATTATTCCCACCATCCTTGCGTATGGTAGTTTGTATTCCTTCGGGGATTACAGAAGTAGAAATGCGTGCGGTTAAGGAATCTTGTGAGCGTGTTAACGGTAAAGAAGTATACTTAATTCATGAACCTATGGCAGCCGCTATTGGTATTGGAGTAGATATTATGCAACCCAAAGGAAACATGATTGTAGATATAGGTGGTGGTACTACCGAAATTGCCGTAATTGCTTTGGGTGGTATTGTTTGTGACAAATCGGTTAAAATTGCTGGTGATGTTTTCACCAATGACATAATTTATTACATGCGTACACAACATAATTTATATGTGGGTGAACGTACTGCCGAAAAGATAAAAATTCAAATTGGTGCTGCTACCGAAGATTTAGAATTACCTCCAGAAGACATGAGTGTTCAAGGTCGTGATTTACTAACAGGTAAACCAAAACAAGTTCAAATTTCCTACCGTGAAATTGCTAAAGCGCTTGATAAATCTATTTTGCGTATTGAAGATGCTGTTATGGAAACACTATCTCAAACGCCCCCAGAATTAGCTGCCGATATTTATAATACAGGTATTTATTTAGCTGGTGGTGGTTCTATGCTTCGCGGATTAGATAAGCGTTTATCACAAAAAACGGATTTACCAGTGTACATTGCTGAAGATCCTTTACGTGCAGTAGTTCGGGGAACAGGTATCACGCTTAAAAATTTATCAAAGTTTAAAAGCGTCTTGATAAAATAGCATACTAACTCATGCAACAAATCATTAAATTCTTTTTAAGAAACAAAACTTTTTTGTTGTATTTGCTGTTGCTTTTTATTGCGGTTATTTTTACAATTCAATCGCATTCTTATCATAAAAGTAAGTTTATAAATTCGGCTAATTTTGTTACGGGAGGTGTTTATAATTCCGTAAATAACTTAACCGTATATTTCAATTTAGAATCGCAAAATCAACTTTTACAAGAAGAAAATGCGCGTTTAAATTCTGTTTTACACACACCACACGATACTATTAATTCTAGTTTTATATCCGATAGTATTTATTCGGGTGTTAATTATAAGTTTACAACGGCGCGTGTAATAAAAAATAGTTATTCAGTAAAAAACAATGTCTTACTTATTAATCGCGGAAAACGCGACAGCATTCAACAGGATTTCGGGGTTATTACACCAAATGGAATTTTAGGAATAGTAGATCAAACCAGTAATAAGTTCGCAACGGTTTTATCCATATTAAATACTAATATTAAAATTAGTGCTCAATTAAAAAACTCCAATCATTTTGGGTCATTAATGTGGGACACCAAATCACCTCATGTTGTGCAGTTAAATGAAATTTCTAAAATTGCACCCTTAAAAAAAGGCGATACTATTGTAACTTCGGGCCGTTCGGTAATTTTTCCAAAAGGAATTCCCGTTGGAACGATTCAAGATTTTAGGCTAGATGTAGCCGAAAATTTCTATACCATAAACGTCCAGCTTTTTAATGACATGACCGATATTGAATATGTGTACATTATAGAAAATGTTGATAAACCTGAAATAAACAGTTTACTAAAACCTAGCAATGAATAATAACGTCCTTTTATATAGCGTTCAGTTTATTGTGCTTGTGTTGGCTCAAGTTTTGGTGTTTAACCATATTAACTTTTTAGGGTCAATAAACCCGTATATATATGTAATTTTTATCTTGTTATTTCCTGTAAACAATAACCGACTTGTTTTTCTTTTATTAAGTTTTGCACTAGGATTAACAATAGATATGTTTTCAGATTCTGGAGGCGTTCATGCAGCTGCAGCAGTAACTATAGCTTTTATAAGACCTGTTGTACTTAAATTCTGTTTTGGCTCTGTTTATGAGCATCACACTATTAAGTTTAAAAATGTAGATTTTGGAGCCAAAGTCATTTATTTTATCATTTTAATTTTCATTCACCACTTCATTCTATTCGCTTTAGAAATATTTAACTTTAATGATATAATTTTGGTGCTTCAAAAAACGTTATTTTCAAGTATATTCACTATTATACTGTGTTTTATAACAACCATTTTATTCAGTAGGAAAACTTAATGCGACAATTTTTACTCTTTTTTATTATCATTATTGTAGGCTTTACTTTTATTGGTAGGCTATTCTATTTGCAGATATATTCAGCAGAAGCGCATGATATCCTAAATGACAATGCTATCCGTAAAGTATACGATTACCCCAAACGTGGCTTTGTTTATGATAGAAATAACAAACTTTTAGTAGGCAATCAACCATCCTATGATGTGATGGTTATTCCTCGTGACGTAAAACCTTTAGATACAACCGAATTTTGTTCACTTTTAAAAATAACCAAGGAACAATTTTTAAAAACCTATAAACGTGCTTATAATTATTCGCCTAGATTACCCTCTGTTTTTATAGCCCATTTATCTAAAGAGGATTATGCGGTTTTACAGGAGAAAATGCGAAAATACGAAGGATTCTATATCCAAAAACGATTGCTTCGTGATTATCAAACAACGGTTGGAGCCAATGTTTTAGGCTTTATTGCTGAAGCGACACCAAGCCAGATTGAAAAGAATCCGTACTATATTATGGGCGATTTAATTGGAAAACAAGGTGTAGAATTATCTTATGAAGAAGAGTTGCGTGGTGTTAAAGGTATTAAATTCATCCAAAAAGACCGTTTCAATCGGGACATTGGTCCCTATCAAGACGGAAAACACGATACCATACCCAAACAAGGTAAAGACATTACCATTACTATTGACCAACGATTACAGGAATATGGCGAATTACTCATGTCCAATAAGCGTGGTGGAATTGTTGCTTTAGAACCAAAAACAGGTGAAATTTTAGCTTTGGTATCAGCGCCTTCATATGATCCAAATTTATTGGTTGGTCGAAAACGTTCTAGAAATTACACCAGATTATATAATGACAGTATCCACTTACCTTTAATAGATAAAGGACTTTTGCGCGTTCACGAACCTGGTTCACCTTTTAAGGCTATTGTAGCCTTAACCGCTTTACAAGAAGGTGTAATTACACCGCAAACCAATGTGTTTTGCTCTGGTGTTTATCATTATGGTCGTCGTGGCACTATGGGTTGCCACTGTGGTGGAGGGAATCGCGATTTAATTTCTGGAATTTCTAAATCTTGTAACTCCTATTTCGCCACTATTTTCAGACGCAGTTTGGATATTGTTCCTAATTCTAGCAAAGCTATGGATATCTGGAGCGAGCATGTAAAAAGCTTTGGATTGGGACAGTTTTTAGGTACCGATTTACCTATTGGAAAAAAAGGAAATATCCCAGATGGTGCGTATTATGACAAATGGTATCCTGATTTTAATTGGGGCGCAACAACTATTATTTCAAACTCCATTGGTCAAGGTGAAATTTTAGTCACACCTGTACATTTAGCAAATATGACAGCTGCTATAGCCAATCGAGGGTTTTATTATACACCACATATCATTAAACATATTGAAGGTCAAAAATTAGACCCGAAATTTACCACACCAAACTATACAACAATTGATAAAAAACATTTTGAACCTGTAGTAGAGGGCTTATTTGATGTATATGAAAACAATGGAACAGCACGTTCACTCCGCGTTCCAGGTATTGAAATTTGTGGAAAAACGGGAACGGCTGAAAATTTCGCCATCATTGAAGGCAAACGCACACAATTAACAGATCATTCCTTATTTATAGCATTCGCACCTAAAGATGACCCTAAAATTGCCATTGCTGTTTTTGTGGAAAATGGCCATTACGGTTCTACTTATGCAGGAAAAATTGCCAGCTTAATGATTGAAAAATATATTAATGAAACTATTACAAGAACCGATTTACAAGATTGGATTTTAACCTATAGTTTGGAACATGAATATTTGAAACCATATTCTGGCGCGCCGTTTAAAATTAATAGGCAATCCACTTTTCAACCAATTCCACCAGAAGAAGTAGAAAAATTAAAAAGCAAATTACACACCAGTAATTAATACTAATGGCAAGAGAAACAAATAAATATTTCAAGTTTGACTGGATTACCATCGTTTTATTTATGATGTTGGTTGGCTTTGGTTGGATGAACATCCTTTCGGCTTCTCATATTGGTGATACTATAGATTATTTTGATTTTTCACAACCTTACGGTAAGCAGCTCATTTTTATAATACTAACGTTTTTTCTTATCGTTTTAATTTTATCTATTGAAGCCAAATTTTATGAACGGTTTTCAAGTGTTATTTACCTGATAAGCATGCTATCTCTTATTGGGTTGTTTCTTTTTGGGAAAAAAGTAAATGGCGCTATTTCATGGTATGGTATTGGTGGTATGACTATTCAACCTAGTGAGTTTGCTAAAGCAGCCACAGCTTTAGCGGTTGCCAAATATGTTAGTGATTTAAATACCGACATTAAGACCTTTAAAGATCAAATACGCCTTTGCATTATAATAGCACTTCCTGCTATTTTAGTACTCATGCAAAACGATGCTGGAAGCACACTTGTTTACACCTCTTTTTTCTTTGTTTTATACAGAGAAGGCTTACCAAAAATTTACTTATCTATTGTTGTAGTTTTGGCATTTATATCAATAGCCGCTTTAAAATTTGGCATTGTAATTACTATTATAGCTTCGGCTGTTTTAATATTTGCATTTCATTTTTTAAGAAAACGACGACCATCGGTATTACAGCCATTAGCCATGCTTAGTGCGGCCGCTATTATCTCTTTTTCAATAAACTTTTTTTATACAAATATTTTACAAGCGCATCAAAAGGATCGGATTAGTTTATGGCTTCGGTTAGAGAAGGATCCGGTAAAAATTCAAGAAATGCAACGTGACATCCTGTATAATCTCTATGAATCTGAAAAAGCTATTAGCTCTGGTGGTTGGAAAGGGAAAGGCTATTTAGAAGGCACACGAACCACGGGAAAATTTGTTCCCGAACAACATACCGATTATATATTTAGTACTGTTGGCGAAGAGTGGGGTTTTGCTGGAACCACCTTTGTTGTTTTAGTGTTTGTGCTTCTATTATTACGGATTCTGCATTTGGCAGAACTCCAAAAATCGCAATTTAGTCGTGTTTACGGGTATAGCGTTGCCTCCATAATATTCTTTCATTTCATGATTAATATAGGCATGGTAATGGGCCTAATTCCTACCATTGGTATCCCACTACCCTTTTTTAGTTATGGTGGCTCCGGACTTTGGGGGTTTACTATTTTGCTATTTATTTTTATTAAGCTAGATTCTAATCGGATTAATGAGTGGTAAGCATACCTGATGGAATTTGCATCGTAAATCTATAGGTTCATTTTATAAGATATTCTTCATCTAGAA
Organism: Bizionia sp.; assembly: GCF_048259285.1. NCBI lineage: Bacteria > Pseudomonadati > Bacteroidota > Flavobacteriia > Flavobacteriales > Flavobacteriaceae > Bizionia > Bizionia sp. The sequence goes on from NZ_JBLXHU010000022.1 coordinate 48,459, forward strand.
ACGTATTAAATTTACTAATTTATAAAAAAACATA
>NZ_JBLXHU010000023.1:0-46228 GCF_048259285.1 Bizionia sp.
TTAAAAGGCGTACATAAATGGCCAACCGCTACGTTTGGATCTGGAGTAGCTATAAGCCAGTTTGGAACCACATCTTCCGTGGCTTTCATCATTTTTGTCGCAATCTGATTTAGAATTTGCCCTTTATACGGAATTCCTTTTGGCATAACCACATCAAAAGCGCTTAACCTATCTGTTGCAACCATAACTAATTGCTCATTGTTTATATTATAAACTTCTCGAACTTTACCTTTATAAAGGCTTTTCTGTCCTGGAAAATTAAAATTGGTATCCGTAATTGTATTCATTTAAAGTTGGTTGTTGTTTGTTTGGTAAAAGTAAATTGTTTCTGAATGTCAAACAAATCTAAATGTAAAAAGGGAGAACTATTTGTTCTCCCTTTTATCAGCTGTTGATATATTTATATTAATTGAATCGGATGTTGTACGTTACACCAACTCCAACATTTGATAAATTTAAATCGTTTTCTGCAAAGGTATTTTGGTAATAGGCGTAAAAATTCCAATCGCGGTTATGGTAACCAACTTGTGGGTTAAGATACAAGCCACCATCATTATTATCTATATTGGCTAAAAAACCGTAACCTACATCAGCACCAAAAAATAAACCGTCTGGTGTAAAGTAATATCTAAAAAAGGCGGCAGCTGGAATAACACCAAAGTCCTCGAAGTCGTCATTTGCAAAATAATGGGTGTAACCAGATGCAAAACCTATGGCAACATTTGGGTTAAACAAATATTGTCCTCTAATGTCTGCCCCTACTGTAAAATCGGAAACATCACTTGCATCCCCTACAGGAATACCAGCTGTTAAGCCAACTTTTAACCAAGAGTTATCTGGTGTTAAATCTACATTGTCATCCTGTGCAAACATTGGACTAAATCCAAATAATAATGCTACTAAAAATAATTTTTTCATTTTGTCTCTTTTTTGATTAGAGTACAAAGTTGGACAATAAACAGAGAATTATCTTACAGCATTCAAGGCTATGTTTATAGAATTATAGGAAATCACCATTGAAAACCACTTCAAACACCTGACTACCAGCGTGAAACACCACAATAAAAAAGCCAGTTAGAAAACCGGCTTTTATAAGTAAAAAAATTAGTTTGTAGGTATTAGTCCACGTTCTCAATACTTTTATAGGCTTCAATAACTTTTTTTACCAATTTATGGCGAATAACATCCTTATCATCTAAAAATATCATCCCCACACCTTCTACGTTTTTCAAAATGAGCAAGGCTTCTTTTAGTCCGGAAATGGTGCGTCTTGGTAAATCTATTTGTCCAGGATCTCCTGTTAATAAGAACTTGGCATCTTTACCCATACGTGTTAAAAACATTTTCATTTGGGCATGTGTGGTGTTCTGACCTTCGTCTAAAATAACAAATGCATGATCCAAAGTTCGTCCACGCATAAAAGCTAAAGGTGCAATTTGAATGGTGCCGTTTTCAATATAATGCGCTAATTTTTCAGGCGCAATCATATCGCGTAAGGCATCATACAAAGGTTGCATGTAGGGATCTAATTTTTCCTTTAAATCGCCAGGAAGAAACCCCAAATTTTCACCAGCCTCAACCGCTGGACGTGTTAAAATAATCCGTTTAACTTCCTTATTTTTTAAGGCACGAACCGCTAAAGCCACACCGGTGTATGTTTTTCCTGTTCCAGCTGGACCAATAGCAAAAACCATATCGTTTTTACGCATGCTTTCTACCAATTTACGCTGATTGGCTGTTTGGGCTTTAATTAATCGGCCGTTAACACCATGAACAATCACTTCGCCACTTTTAGCGCTAGTCTCATAATCCGCTTTACTATCACTGGTTAAAACGCGTTCAATAACATTTTCGTCTATCTTATTGTATTTCATATAATGCTCCATGAGCATATTAAAGCGTTTATCAAATTCTTCCAGTAAATCTTCATCACCATAGGCTTTGATTTTATTACCTCTGGCAACAATTTTTAGTTTTGGATAATACTTTTTAAGGAGTTCTATATTAACGTTTTGTGCACCAAAAAAATCCTTTGGTGATACGTCTTCAAGTTCGATTATGATTTCGTTCAAAAGCTAGGCGATTTAATTAAATTAATCTATTTAGTTTTATTAGTTTTGTGTTTAAACAAAAATACACATTTTAATTTCGTGTTGGGTTAAAAAAATATCAACAATTCTAAATGGCAATCATTACATTAACAACTGACTTTGGGGAGAGAGATCACTTTGCAGGCGCAACCAAAGGTGCTATTTATAGCGAATTACCTGATGTAAAAATTGTTGATATCTCACATTCCATTTCGCCTTTTAGTATTCCTGAGGCAGCTTATATTATATTAAACGCTTTTAGTAGTTTCCCGAAAGGCACCATTCATATTATAGGTGTGGATTCAGAATTAAATGAAGAGAATAAACATATAGCCGTAAAATTAGATGGTCATTATTTTATTTGTGCCAACAATGGTATTATGAGTATGATTTGTGCCGAAATAGCACCCGAGAAAATTGTAGAAATTAATATCCATGACGCTATTATAACCAGTTTTCCGGTTTTAGATGTGTTTGTAAAAGTAGCCTGCCATATTGCTCGAGGTGGTACGCTGGAAGTAATTGGAAAGGTAATTAACACGATAAAACCTATAAAAAATATCATTCCGTTTGTTAATGATGAACGCACGCAGATAATTGGTCATATTATTTATATTGACAATTACGGGAATGTGATAACTAATATTAAACGTAACTTTTTTGAAAAAGTGCAATTGGGTCGTTCGTTTGAAATTTCCGCGAGAAACAAAACTTTCAATAAAATTTATAACAAATATAGTGATGTGGTAGATTTTAGTAAAGCGCCCGAAACACGGAATATTGAAGGTCATAGAATGGTGGTTTTTAATTCCTCTAGTTACCTAGAAATTGCCGTTTACAAGAGCAATCCAAATACCACCGGTAGCGCCTCATCATTGTTAGGTTTAGAACTTATGGATACTATTTCCGTTAATTTTTTAAAAGAATAAAATATGTTTGTACGTATTGTGAAATTGGGCTTTGAACCGAAACATATTGATACCTTTCTAGAAAATTTCCATAAAAACAAACAGGCTATTCGAGATTTTGAAGGATGCCAGTTTTTAGAATTATATCGCGATAAAAACAATACACATGTGTTTTTTACGTATAGTTATTGGAAAAGTGAAAACGATTTAGAAAATTACAGGCAATCTCAATTATTTAAAAGCATATGGTCTGTAACCAAACCCATGTTTAATATGAAACCTGAAGCTTGGAGTGTTGATAAGCTGGAATCGCTTGAATAGTGAATAGTGAATAGTGAATAGTGAATAGTGAATAGTGAATAGTGAATAGTGAATAGTGAATTTGGTTTTTGAAAAGGACAATACAAAAGAAATTTTACTTTTATTTTACTCACCGCTAACACCTAATACCTAATACCTAATACCTAATACCTAATACCTAAAATAGCATGTTTGCAATCCTCAAAAAAGAAATAAATGCCTTCTTCGCCTCCTCGATTGGCTATTTAGTGATTGCCATTTTTCTCATTTTAAACGGTTTATTTTTATGGCTTTTTATAGGGGAATTTAACATCCTTGATAATGGCTTTGCTGATTTGTCTAGCTTCTTTTTATTAGCACCTTGGATTCTGTTGTTTTTAATTCCTGCGGTTACCATGCGGAGTTTTTCAGACGAAAAAAAACAAGGCACTTTAGAACTATTAGTCACCAAACCCATCAGCTTATTTAAAATTGTTTTAGGAAAATATTTAGGCGCTTTTATACTTATTATCTTAGCCTTACTTCCTACGCTACTCTATGTATACACGGTGTACCAATTAGGAAACCCAGTAGGAAATATTGATTTTGGAAGTACGTTTGGTTCCTATATAGGTTTATTATTTCTGGCTGCGGCTTACACGGCAATTGGTGTGTTTGCTTCTAGTTTAACAGACAATCAAATAGTAGCTTTTATATCTGCTGTATTCTTGTGTTTCTTCTTTTATATTGGTTTAGAAGGTATTGCCGATTTTGTTTCTAGTAGTTTTATTGACCAACTCGGTATGAGTGCCCACTATAAAAGCATTAGTCGTGGTGTTATTGATACACGCGATTTACTGTACTTTATAAGTATCATTTTAGTGTTTTTGGTTTTTACAGTTCGGTTTATAACCACCCAACCATTCCACAAAAAAGAATTGACCACACTTGTACTACTTCCTTTAGGCCTACTTGTATTGAATATTTTTACACATAATTTTTATGAGCGTTTTGATTTAACTAAAGACCAACGCTACACCTTAAGTCAAGCTTCTCGAAGCATTATAGAATCGGTGGAATCGCCTATTATTATTGATGTTTTTTTAGATGGTTCCAATCTCCCTTCAGAATTCAGACGTTTACAAACGGAAACACGTCAACTTTTAGAAGAATTTAAATCGGAAAACAGTCAAATTTATTTCAATTTTATCAACCCACTAGAAGATGATAAAACGCGCGAGCAGAGTATTCAGGCCTTAAATGAGCGTGGTTTAAAACCCATGCAAGTTACCGTTCAAGATGCAGGGAAATCCAGTCAAGAAGTTATTTTTCCATGGGCTTTGGCAAGTTATAATGAAGTAACTATTAAAATTCCTTTAATTAAAAATAAAATTGGCGCTGATGTGCAAGAATTAGCTAGTAATTCCATTCAGCATTTAGAGTATGCATTTGCAGATGGTTTAAGCAAGCTGGTGAATCCAAAACGTCGTAAAATTGCAATTCTTAAAGGAAATAATCAGTTGAAGGATGCGCAAATTTTCGATTTTGCAAAAACTATAAAAGACTATTATTATATAGCAGCCTTTACTTTAGATAGCGTTCAAAGCACACCACAAAAAACGTTGGACGATTTAAAATCTTACGATTTAATTATTTCAGCTAAACCAACAGAGGCCTTTACAGAAGCTGAAAAATTGGTATTGGATCAATTTACCATGTCGGGTGGAAAAAGTCTGTGGCTGTTGGATAGAGTGGTAATTGAGCAGGATAGTTTGTTTAATGCGGAAGGAAAAAATATTGCGGTTGCTCGCGATTTGAATTTAACCGATTTCTTTTTCAAATACGGAGTCCGCATCAATCCAGTATTAATAAACGATCTCTACTCCGCGCCTATTACCTTGGCAACTGGAGACGGCAGCCAATCGCAATTTCAACAACTACCATGGTTTTATTCACCCTTGGTGACGGCCACATCCAAGCATCCCATTGTTAATAATTTGAACTTGATAAAATTTGATTTTGCCAATCAAATTGACACGCTGAAAAACGATATTCAAAAAACAGTATTATTACAAAGTTCCATACTTACCAAAATTGATGGCACACCTCGTGAAGTGAGCTTAGCTATGACAAACGAAGAGCCAGACCCAAATAAGTATGTAAATGGTCCTCAAAATTTGGCCGTTTTATTAGAAGGGGATTTTACATCCGTTTACCATAATCGCGTGAAACCATTTCATGTTGCTGATATTAAAAACACCAGTATTCCAACTAAAATGATTGTGATTGCAGATGGCGATGTCATTAAAAATGATGTAGGAAGAAATGGGCCTCTGGAATTAGGTTTTGATCGTTGGACAGGACAAGAATATGGTAACAAGGATTTTTTACTGAATGCCGTAAATTACCTGTTAGACGATAGTGGACTTATAAACATTCGATCTAAAGATATTTCTTTGGCTTTTTTAGACTATCAAAAAGTAGCGGACGAAAAAACCAAATGGCAAATTATTAATATGGTCTTACCGCTAGTGTTTTTAGCGGTTTTCGGATTATTATTCAACTTTCTCAGGAAACGAAAATACGCGAGATAAGCCTATAATATCTGGATGAGATTCCCTTTTTTATGGGAATGATTTGTTAATAAGTTTGTTTCCTATATTAATCGGTTTAGGATATATTTGTATGATTAACTTATTGAACTCATAAACGTATTTTACATAGATGAAATTTATAGTATCAAGTACCTATTTACTGAAACAATTACAAGTTCTTGGTGGTGTTATTAATAGTTCGAACACCTTACCTATTTTAGATAATTTTTTATTCGAATTAAACCAATCGGAACTTATTATTTCTGCGAGTGATTTAGAAACAACTATGTCTTCTAAATTAGAAGTGGAAAGTGATAATAGTGGTAGCGTTGCAGTACCTGCAAGACTATTGTTAGATACATTAAAAACCTTTCCAGAGCAACCTTTAACTTTTGTGGTTGAAGAAAATAATACAATTGAAATTAGCTCAAATCACGGTAAATATGCACTAGCATATGCTGATGGTGCCGAGTTTCCTAAACCAGTAACTCTAGAGGATGCTACAGCCACAACTTTAAATGGTGACATTTTAGCAACGGCTATCAACAAAACTATTTTTGCGGCAGGAAATGATGATTTACGTCCTGTAATGAGTGGTGTGTTTTTCCAGTTTTCTACCGAAGGCTTAACCTTTGTAGCTACCGATGCACACAAATTGGTAAAATATTCACGTGCCGATGTTCAGGCTTCTGAAGTCACAGAATTTATCATGCCTAAAAAACCTTTAAATTTATTAAAGGGTATTTTAGCCGCAAGTGATGACGATGTCACGATAGAATACAACGATTCGAATGCGAAATTCACCTTTGAAAACGTAGAATTAATTTGCCGATTAATTGATGGAAAATATCCAAACTATGAAGCGGTAATCCCAAAGGAGAATCCAAACAAACTTGTTATAAATAGAAATCAGTTTTTAAACTCGGTTCGTCGTGTGAGTATTTTCTCAAATAAAACAACGCACCAAATTCGTTTAAAGATTGCTGGTGCAGAATTAAATATTTCAGCAGAAGATATAGATTACTCAAACAAGGCAGAAGAGCGTTTAACCTGCGATTACCAAGGTGATGATATGCAAATTGGCTTCAACTCGCGTTTCTTAACCGAAATGTTAAACAACCTAACAAGTGACGATGTACAATTAGAAATGAGCTTACCAAATAGAGCCGGAATTCTAACACCTGTAGATGGTTTAGATGAAGGTGAACAAGTTACTATGTTAGTAATGCCTGTTATGTTGAATAACTAGTATATTCCTTCGGAAGAAGGAATATACTATATTAAAAATGCTCTCCGATTGGTGAGCATTTTTTTATAAATTTATTATAAATATCTCTCTCTATATATATTTACTTTATAAACGTAATGGAAAGCGGATAATTAGTTACTTCACCATTACTAGCTTTAATCGCATTTATTATAGGAAATATAAAAGCAATAACACCAATTACAATAAGCATTAAAAAGCCTAACCCTATAAGTATAATGGCTGGAATACTTAAAATAGCATAAATAAACATGCTGATTTGAAAGTTGACTATTTTCTTTCCATGGTCGTCCATTTTGAAAACCTTATCTTTTTGGGTTAACCAAATAATAAGAGGTACAATGAGTCCGCCAAAACCAGTAATGTACGTTAGTAGTTGACTTAAATGCGTTAATACTAATAATTGATTATCTTCTCTCATGATGATTATTGTTTATAGATTGATGTATTAATAGGACGTGAAACAGGATTAAATGTTACACCTAATATATATTAAATTACTGATTTAAAAATTATTTTTATAGATTACCCTATTCAAAACGTCAGTTAAACTGGCGGTGTTTTTCAGTATTTTCAGCAAATAGATACCTTTCAGGATTACTTATCGTGTTTTCAATTTTCACATAATCTATATAAAATTAAAAACACCCTACTATAATTAAAGTACCTTTGCTCTTAAGACATTATAATATTGAAAAAATTCCTAACAAACATAGAGCTATTTTTAAAAGGCTCCGATTTTTACCGAGGACTCAAAATTACTTTTGCTGTTTTAATTCCTCTAATAGCATTTAATTTTATAGGCTATTTTGAATTTGCACCTGCCATAGTAATTGGTGCTTTTTTAAATGCACCAGGTGATATTGCTGGCAGTATAAAACGAAAAGTAAATGCCATATTAATTAGTATTGGTTTAACCATGCTAATTACAGCTGTCATTTTGTTTCTAAAACCATACCTCCCACTTTTAGTTGTAGCCCTAGCCGTTATATCCTTTGTTGTATCTTTTATTTCGATCTATGGATTCCGCGCTTCCTTGGTGTCTTTCTCTGGATTACTTGCTATGGTACTGGCATTTGCAATTGAGAAAAAAACAGCACAAGAAATTTTCATACATATTGGACTCATGGGAATTGGTGGATTTTGGTATTTACTGGTGTCCTTTCTATTTCAAAAATTAGCACCCAAAAAAGAAGAAAACCAACTCCTATCAGACACGCTTTTACTTATTGGCGACTATTTAAAACTACGCGCACGGCTATTAACTAAAAGTAGCAAACGTGAAGAGCTTATTCAGAAGACCTTTGTACTTCAAACACAGATTAATGAGAAACACGAAACCTTAAGAGAAGTTCTTTTTACAGGAAGAAAACGATCTGGTCGTTCGCATTACGATGAAAAACAGGTGTTAATCTTTATATCATCTGTAAATATATTTGAACTCATTGAGGCCAAGCATTTAGATTACAATGAATTAGATAGATTGTTTGGCAATAATAAAAAGCATCTTAAAGCTGCTAAAAAACTGAATACCGTAATGGGCAACCACCTGATTAAGTTGTCAGAATTATTAATTCAGAATGATGAGCTACCCAATAGAGATAATTTATTAAAAGCACTTGCAAATGCACGTCAAGCTATTACAGATTATGTTAACGATGTTAAACTTCCAAAGGCTCTAGAAGGTTCACTTCTTTTGCGGAATCATTACGATTATCAAGAGCTTTTACTGGAAGAAATACGATCCATTAGGCGTGTCATGGCAAACGTACAACATGCTTCTAAAGTATCTTTAAAGCGCCAAGATGCCAAGCAATTCTTAACGCTTCAAGAATATCGTTTTAATGTTATTCTCCAAAACTTAAGCTTCAATTCAACATTATTTAGTCACGCCCTTCGTTTTACAGTAGCTATAGTATTTGCCTTTATTTTAGGAACAGTTTTTAATATTCATAATACCTATTGGATTCTATTAACCATAATTGTGATTATGAGACCCAATTACGGTTTAACGAAAGAGCGCTCCAAAGATCGTATTATAGGCACGTTAATAGGTTCTGCCTTTGCCATTGGTATTGTATTAATAACCCAAAACATTATGGTGTATGGTGTGTTAGCTATTATATCATTAACCCTAACATTTGCTTTAATTCAGCAAAACTATAAATCGGGAGCTGCATTCCTGACTATTAATATCATTTTTGTGTATTCATTAATGAATCCGAATACGTTTGAAGTTATTCAATACCGAATAATTGACACCATTATTGGCGCGGGTATTGCTGTCATTGCAAACTATTTTTTATGGCCATGTTGGGAAAGCAATAATTTAAAAGATGTATTGTTAAGCACCATTCAAAAAAACAAAGTTTACTTATTAGCCACTAAAGATTTATACCATGAAAAAAATGAAAATCAGCTAGCCTATAAAATTGCTAGAAAAGAAGTGTTTTTAGCCATTAGCAATCTGAATGCCGCATTCCAAAGGTTAACACAAGACCCAAAATCAAAGCAAAAGGAATTTCAGTTAATTTATAATTTAGTAACCTTAAACCAAACCATGGTTTCCGCTATTGCCTCCATTGGTAGTTTTATTCTAAATCATAATACCACAAAAGCATCTGAAGAGTTTGATGCCGTATTATTACATATTGTAGATAATCTACATCAGTCCTGCAAAGTGTTAGAAGGTACTGTTCCCGAAAATAGCCTAGATAAAAAGTCGGTAATCCGTGCGGAAGAATCCTTGTTAAGAGCCTATCAGAACTTATCGTGCTTACGGGATAAAGATATCCAAGATGGCAATACGGAAATAGATACGGATACCTTAAACCAATTACAAGAAGCCTATCTAATATCCAATCAACTTATTTGGTTAAAAACCTTATCTGAAAATTTAAAGAAAGCTACCAAGCAGTATAAGATAGTTTTGAATGGTAAGGGCTAAAATGGACATAAATACACTTTATTTAAGGCAATATAGAAATAAAAAAAACTATATAATATTACAGAGTGATAATGGTTAAGCACATATATTTGAAAGTAAATACTTAATTATAAGTAGATTGTTTTTATATTCAATTCAAAATTTTGTTACTTGTTATACCCAATTTTTCAGAACTTGTTTAAAATATATATTGTTTTTTTTGCGCTATTTTCTTCAGTATTTTATGCTGTAGGTCAAAATGATGTGCACGTAGACACATTAAAAATTAAACAAATAGGCCAAAAGGAAGGTTTAATACAGCTTAATGTAAAAGCCTTGGTTCAAGATAGTTTGGATTATCTTTGGTTAGCTACGGAAGATGGTTTACACCGTTATAATAGTGCAGATTTTAAAGTTTACAACAACAACCCTTTGGATTCCTTAAGTATACCAGAAGATCACGCTAGGGATTTATATATAGCAAACGACACACTTTTTATAGCCTCCAACTCCAAAGGAATTTTTGGATTGAAATTGTCTACAGATAAATTTATTGAGCTTTCAAAAAATGTGGAAGTTTTAAATACAAATACATCTTATAAAATTCGCCCTTTAGGTGAAAAAGTACTATTGTTTTCTTTTCGGAATGCGTTCATGATTTTCAATCGAGAAAATAAAACACTTAAAACCAAGAACCTACCAAAAAGCAAGATTGAAAATTACGTTCAAGATGTGTTTGCTTTAAATACAGATAATTATATACTAGCAACTACAGCATCTGGCCTTTTAAATTACAATATGAAAAGTGGCGTTATAAGCAACTTCAAAATGCTAGACGACAGCTCTCACAACGCAATCTTTATAAAAAATAGCACAATGTACATTGGTACAGATATAGGTTTTTATAGTTATGATTTGCAAACAAATAAAACAAACATTATTATCAATAATGATGGCGTGAATTGTTTTTATACAGGCCAAAATAATCGGATTTTAATAGGTGCAGATTCCGGGGCTTATACTTATTTTAGTAAAAAACAAAATCTAGTAAAACATGTATTTGTTGATCAAAATCATATGAGTTTCACACCCATTGAAATTAATGATATTAAAGGTGACAACGAAGGAAATTTATGGTTTGCCACAGATGGCGAGGGTTTGTTTCATTTTAATAGCTATCGGGAAAAATTTAAAACGCTCAAGTTAAAAATACCTGGCTTTTCAGCTTCAAAAAAAATAAGTTCCTTTCAATTTCTTCCGCTTAAAGACTCCACCTTACTCATAGGGAGCACGGTAGGTATTATTAAATATAATTTCAAAACACAAAAATTTAAGCAGTATCAAAATTATAGAGACGAATTAATTTACACCTTAATCAAAGATTTTAATGGCACTATATGGGCTGGTGGATTTACAACGGGCTTATTAAAATATAATTCAGAAACCGATAGATTTTTAGAAGTAAAAGGTGCAAATAACGGCATATCAAATCGTGATGTTATACAAATTACACCACGTTCTAAAACCGAACTGCTGGTGGCCACATGGTCTGGTGGACTGTATATGTACAATATAGAAACCAATACTTTTTCGGAATATCGCATTAATAATAAACCGTTGAACAGAGCGCGTACGTCATTCGTAGATTCTAAAAACAATCTGTGGTTAGGTACAGATGAAGGTGTTTTTAAGATAAACAAAAACGGACAGACTCAAAAACTTACAGCCGCAGATGAAAATGACAAGAAGTTGAGTAGCAACCGTGTTTTCGGTATCGCAGAAGACGCAAAAGGAAACATGTGGTTTGGCACTAGTGTTGGATTAACCAAATTAAATATCATGACCTTAAATACCACTATTTACTATAAGCAAAAAGGCCTCCCTAACGACTTTATTTACACCGTAATAGCGGATGATAAGGATAATATTTGGGTTAGTACCAATTATGGTATTTCTGTGCTAAATACAGACAACAATACCTTTACAAATTACACGCAAAATGATGGGCTTCAAAACAATGAATTTAATGGAAAAGCAGGTTTCAAGGACAGGAATGGCACCTTTTATTTTGGTGGAATAGATGGCATCAATATATTCCGGCCAACAACTATAAAAACAAGTCCGTTTTTACCAAAAGTACATATTGAGTCTATTGAGTTATTTAATACAGACATAAATAGAAATGAGCTTTATAGTAACAATATAGTGTTTAATAGTGATGAAAACGTATTGACCTTTAATTATAGGGCTATCAATTTCATCAATTCGGATAAAGTAGATTATGCCTATTATATGGAAGGGTTTGATGAATCCTGGAGACCCATCACCAAAAACAACAACATTACTTATACCAACCTAAATCCAGGAAACTATACCTTTAAAGTTAAAGCCACAAATGCAAACGGAATGTGGAGTCCCCATGAAGACACCATGCAACTCACCATTGTACCGCCATGGTATCAAACTACGCTTTTTAACATAGGAATCCTGCTCTTACTCTTAGGCTTAATTTTCGGTTTCTATTACTACAAAACCTATCGCTTAAATCAAGAAAAACACTTATTAGAAAAGACCGTAACAGCACGAACAAAGGAAGTGCAAGCAAAAAATGATGCATTAAATGAAGCTTATGAAGTTTCAATTTCGCAAAGAGAAAATATAAAATTTCTAATGCGGGAATTACAACATCGCGTAAAAAACAACCTACAAATTGTTTCTAGTTTATTAAACATACAATCACGACTTATTCAAGATGACTTGGCACATGAAGCCTTGCAAGTTGCAAAAAACAGAATTTTGGCCATTGCCTTTGTGGAAGATGCTCTAAAACTAGATTCCAAGACTATTGAAATAAAAACATTCACGATTAATTTGTGCAATAACATATTGGAGGCCTTGGGCGAATCGGAACAATTAAAATTTAGAATGCAGTACCAAATTAAACCTTTTGAATTACATAATTTGAATACAACGGTATACGGCTTAATTTTAAACGAACTAATTACAAACATCTCGAAACATGCATTTAGCACCTTTAGCGAAGCTAATTTAGTTACTGTAACCTGTTCAGAACATAACAATGTTTTGACATTGATAGTCAACGATAACGGTAAAGGCTATACGGAAACCGATACCAAATCCAATTCCATGGGCCTAGATCTAGTGCGAGATATGGTTACACAAGTAGATGGTTCAATAACTATAGAAAGTCATTTTGGAACCAAAAATATAATAAACATACCCTTAAAAAATGTATAAGTAAAGCACATAAAATTATGTTACACATATTACTAATAGAAGATGAATTGATAATTGCCAAGGACCTCCAATTGTCCTTAAACAAAGATCAATTTGCGCAAATAGATGTGGCAAGAAACTATGAAAGTGCCATAGCGCTATTTTTAAAAAATAATTACGACTTGATTATTTCAGACATCAACCTGAAATCGGATAAGGATGGTATAGACATTATAGAAAAAATTAGCGAAACCAAAATAATTCCCGTGGTATATCTTACCGCTTATTCCGATACAGATATTGTGGAGCGCGCAAAAAAAACGATGCCATTTGCCTATATTCTTAAACCGTTTAATCTTAATCAGCTGAAATTAACCATAAACTTAGCGCTCTTAAACTTTAAAAAATTTCAGGAAAATCTAGAACCGTCTGATGCCAATGCAGCCTTAGTAAAAACACTAACCAAGCGTGAAAAGGAAATTTTGGTCGTCCTAGCCTCGGGGAAATTAAGTAAAGAAATAGCCGCTACCCTAAATATTTCGGTGCTAACCGTTGAAAAACACAAACAAAACATCAGAAAAAAACTGAACCTGGTAACCATTGGCGAGTTAATTAATTTTGCATTAACCTCTAGGTTGTATGTGTTGAGTGATTAATTCCGAACCCACGAAGAATTTAACTAATAAAGCATTATAACTTTATTGTAGGATTTCGTCAGATGAAATCAACAGGTTTTTTAAAATTGTTAAAGTCCTGCTGAAATTAAGAATGGAAGGCATGTTTGCTTATAATATGAGTATATTTAGAACCTGAAATTTATAGCAATGACCCAATTCAAAAAACATAAAACAAGCCTAAATACTACAACGATGAAAGTGACCAAAGCCTTTATTATAGTAGCTACTGCACTAGTATTCGTGAGTTGTAAAACAATGCAAACGGCGAATGAATCGACTATTGAAACATCAATCTTCGAGAAATTAGCAAGCCTGAAAAATGTGGTGCGTATTGAAAAAAGAGAAGCCGTTAGTCATTTTGATGAAAACTATGAAATTTGGTTTCAACAGCCCATAGATCATAATGATTTAACCAAAGGCACTTTTAAGCAACGTGTTTTTTTAGGTTTCGAAAATATTAACAAACCCGTAATTGTTGAGCTTCGCGGTTATGGTATTGGTTCTGAAAAAGCTGGGGAACTCGCCAATCATTATCAAGCCAATCAGTTAACTATAGAGCATCGCTATTTTAATGATTCACGTCCTGAAAACATTGACTGGAATACCTTAACCGTTGAAAATGCGGCAAAAGATCAGAATTTTATTATTAATGAAATTAAAAATGTGCTCTATCCCGACGCGAAGTTTGTTACGACAGGAATCTCTAAAGGCTGCCAAACGACTATGGCACACAGAAGGTATTTTCCAAATACGGTAGATGCCAGTGTCTGTTATGTGGGACCTTTAAATTACCAACGTGAAGATCCTAGAGTATATTCATTTCTAAAAAGTGTTGGCACTAAAGACGATCGTGAGAAAATTAAGGCCTTTCAAAATTTATGTTTTGAAAATAGACAGGCGCTGTTAGAAATGATGAAAAAAGTGGGTCAAGAAAAAGGATTCTCTTGGGAATTTGGGGTTGAAAACGCCATAGATTACACAATTTTAGAATATTCATTCGCCTTTTGGCAATGGGGAACATCAGTTGATAGTATTCCATCTGGAGATGTTAAAGTGGAAGAACTATACAAGCATTTAATAGATGTGGTTGGTTATGGCTTTTTTGAAGAACAATCCGTGGCTAGTTTACAACCTTATTTTTGGGCGGCACTAACCGAACAAGGCATTTACGGATATGAAACGGCACCATTTAAAACGTATTTAAACACCGAAGAAATTTATAAATTCGATTGGGCTTTTCCTGAAGGCATTAGCAAAACATATAATTTAAAACCGATGCAGGATATTAAAACCTTTTTAGATACTTCGGCTCAAGATATGTTGTTTATTTATGGTGAATACGATTCTTGGAGTGCAACGGCCGTAGAGCTTACTGAAGACGCTTCAAAAAGAGCCGTTTATAAATATATAAATCCTAAAGGAAGTCATACTACAAGAATCAATAGCTTTAAGCCAGAAACGAAACAAGAAATTTACACCATTATAGATGGTTGGTTAGCTGAATAGCCTTCACGTTCGCAATGGATACAAACTATGCCGCCTCCCGAAAAGAAGGCGAAATAGAAGTCTAATAATTTGTATATAAAATGGAAATCTAATGGTTTATTACTAAACAATTAAATTAATAACCAAAAGGGTTATCTATACTGTGGATGGGCTGAGTAAACCATTTAGGCCCCGAATTTGTCATATATACGTGATCTTCATGACGGATTCCAAACGCATCTGGCACGCAAATCATAGGTTCAATACTAAACGTCATGCCTGGCTCTAAAACCGTGTGGTCGTTTTTAACAATATAAGGCCATTCGTGAATTCCTAAACCAATACCATGACCTGTTCTATGTGGTAATCCCGGTAATTTATAATCAGGGCCTAAACCATGTTTTTCTAAAGCAACGCGAGCTGCTTTATCAATATCTGCACAGGTATTTCCTAATTGAGACGCTTTAAAAGCAGCCAATTGTGTTTCTTTCTCGATATTCCAAATACGGGTTTGCTCCTCATTAGCAGTTCCAAAAACATAGGTTCTGGTAATATCTGAAAGATAATCATGAAGCATACAACCGGTATCAATCAATACCATGTCATTTTCTGCTAAATTTTTAGGCGCTTTGACGCCATGGGGAAACGAGGAATCGACACCAAACAACACGATACAAAAATATGAACCTGTTGGAATGCCGTGCTTTTTATGCGCTTCATGAATAAAATCTGTAACCTCTTTTGCCGAAATCCCCACGCGTAAAATTCGAGCTGTCGCTTTTTGAACCTCCAGCGTAATATCCATAGCATGTTGCATAATTGCAATTTCTGTTTCAGACTTTACCATTCTACACCCAGCCGTAATGGATTTTGCGTTGATTAAATTATAAGCGTTTTGCGCATTTTTTATGCCATCAATTACAAAAAAGGGTGTGGATTCATCCATCGCAATTTTACCTGCTTTTACCCCATTATTTTTCAGGATGTCTACAAATAGTTTGTACGGCGATTCATGTTCTATCCAACATGCAATAGTCCCTTCAATGAGCATAAAATCTAATATGGTTCCTTTTTCAAATTCAGGCGCTATATAAATAAGGGTTCCATTTGGAAATAATATAGCACCTACCATGCGCTCACTAGCACTCCATTTCATGCCTGTAAAATAAAATAAATTGGTCCCAGCATTCAAGTACATCGCTGGTATATTTTGATCTTGCATTAACTGACACGCCTTGTCAATACGCTGTTGAAATTCTTCTTTTTCTATGGGCTTAATTAAATGTGCTGTTGGTTTAATAGCGTTTAACTCTGCTTCTATTGTTGATCCTCCTATTCCTATCATGTTATTTAATATTTGGTCATTAATGCTTCAATATCACTAATTTCAATTGGCATTTTTTCTGTTAAATTTATAGTTCCATTTTCTGTAATGAGATAATCATTCTCTAACCTGCAACCAATACCTTCTTCAGGAATATAAATCCCAGGTTCGCAAGTGAGTACCATTCCCGCTTCTAAAGGTCGTGAATACAGCCCAACATCATGCACGTCTAATCCAATATGGTGTGCCGTACCATGCATAAAATATTTTTTATACAAGGGTTTATATGGATCCTGATTTGCAACCTCATCAACGTTTAATAACCCTAAAGCTATCAATTCAGTTTCCACCAATCGTGCCATTTGAGTTTCGTAATCTGAAGGTAAAACACCAGGTTTTAATAATTTACTCCCTTCTTTTAAACACTTTAAAACAGAAGAATAAACCTCTTTTTGTCTTGCTGAAAACTTACCGTTTACCGGAAAACAACGGGTTGTATCACTATTATAATTGGCATAGCACACGCCAAAATCTAATAATATCATATCGCCAGATTTACATAAGGCATCGTTTGCATTATAATGCAAAGCACAGGCATTTTTTCCTGAAGCCACAATGGGTTTAAAGGCATGTCGGGTTGCGCCCGATTGTATTAAATTATAGGATAATTCGGCTTCCAATTCGTATTCCTTTATGTCTGGTTTGCACGCTTTTAAAACGCGCATAAAACTAACAACGCTAATAGCTGCAGCCTTCTTAATTTGAAGAATTTCTTCTTCATGTTTTATGGGGCGTAACGCTCTTGTTATTTTTGCAGCGCGATAATAATCATGCAAAGGATATTTTTCTTTACACCATTTAATCATTCTGTCTTGTTGCGTTTCTTGATCCTTGGTAACTCGTTTTAAATGTTCATTATGTCCTAGATAAAACCCATCGGCTTCAAAAGCCATGTATTGTAAGGTCATTTCAAAATCATGAATCCACTCAACACGTTCAATTCCTGAAATTTCTATGGCTTGTTCTTTGGTGAGTTTTTCACCATCCCAAACTTTTATCTGTTCATTGGTTTCCTTGATAAATAAAATGACTTTATTTTCTTTTTTGTAGGCATCCGGATAAAGCACTAATATCGTATCTTCTTGATCAATTCCAGAGAGATAAAATAAATCGTTGTTTTGCGTAAACCCCATAACATCGTCGGCATTGTTATGTTTTACATCGTTAGATGTTAAAATAGCAATGGTATTAGGTTGCATTTTAGAAATAAAGTTCGTTCTGTTTTTTTTGAATAAGGTATTTGAAATGGAGTCGTATCTCATATTGAAATTTTGTGTAAATATAACGTAGCTGTAAAATGGATAAAATCGAAAGTAATCCTTTTATTTGAAAATAGCAATCCGTTGCGCTGGTATTGATACTGAAATTAGGCGCTCACCTCCAACTTTTATAGTCGTGTAATGCGTTGCTGTAATTAAGCTTTTCAAGAAAATATGCGTACGTTTTTATATAAAAAAGCTGACTAAAATATAAGTTTTAGTCAGCCTTTTTTCATTATTTAAGAATTAACCGTCGTGATTAGTATGATCTTCCGCTTTCATGTCACCAGATTGGTTCATTTCCATATCATGGTCATATTTACAACAGCCTGGTAAATTTTCGTATGCATCTAAATCACCTGTTGCTTTTTCCGTATCGTAACCCGATGCTGCAATGGCGTTATGAATGGCCATTTCGTTTGTTTTTTCATCATCAAAAGTCACATCGAGTTTCTTTTTATCAACGTCCCAATTGGCGCTAGACACACCTTCCACGCCATTCGCGGCTTTTTCAATAGTGGATTTACACATTCCACAATTACCTCTTACACCAAAAGAAACCTCTGCCATAGCTAGTTCTTGTGATACTTCGGTTGTTGTTTCTGTTTCTTGTTTCGCTTCGTTTTTACAACTTGTGAAACCTATAGCTGCTAATAGCGCTACACCTAAAATTACGTGTTTGTTTGAAAAATTCATAGTTTAAAATTTAATTATTAATTATTGTGTTTACTTATTCTATTACCTGTTTTACGTCGCCACAAGTAAGCATAGCGTCTCCAAAATACGGATTGAAAACGGTTTCTTCCTTACTTAACCAATAGGCGCCTTTATTATTATCTACCATCGGACAGTATTGATGATACACTTTTTCATTAATGCCAAAGACTTCAATAGCATTGGTTAATTGCCTTGATAGGCTTTTAAAATTAGTTCTTTGAACTTTAATATCTGTCGTTTTGGAAATGGCTATGGCTGCCGCTTTTATGTCGGTTTCTAAAGCCATCCAATGGTTATGAACATCATTATTTTTTAGAAGTTTCATATCCACTTTAGCTGTATTTTCTATGAGTTCTTTTGATTTGCTTTGCACCTTTTGGGAATCATCTTCAACTAAAGCATCTTTTAATTGGATATAGTCATTAAAAACCGTTTTTAATTGATTTTGAAATGCTTTTGGTACGTTGACTCTTTCATTCAAATTGAAAGGCGCTTTAGTTTCATTTGAAGCTGCTTCTTCCCTATTTTGATGTGCTTCGTGACCTGACGCTTTATTCATCATGGATTTTTTCCCTTGTAATTGTGCTGCGGCATCTATGGTAAATGTGCCGTTGGTTACGATTTCGTTTCCAGCAAATAAGCCTTCTAAAACTTGGTAGTTATCACCTATTTTATTACCTAAAGTAATGTTACGCATTTCAAAAATGGGTTGATTAGGATCGGTTTTTAAATATACCACAGAGCGTTCACCTGTCCACATAACGGCTGAAGCTGGAATGGTTAAAACCTCATCTTTAGTTGAAGTAACACCCTTAATTTGCCCTTCAACAAACATACCTGGTTTAAAGATATTCTCTTTATTATTTAAAACCGCTCTTAATTTTACAGTCCGTGTTTGGGTATTTAAAATCGGGTTTATAAAATCGACTTTCGCCTTAATGTCTTCTTTGGTATTAGCATTTGTTGTTATAGAAATCTCCTGACCTTTTTTAAATAAATCAATTTGATTCTCATACACATCAAAACTTGCCCAAACCGTATTGAGATTGGCTATTTTAAGTAATGGCTGACCTTGTTTAACATAGTCGCCTTGTTCAACCAGTTTTTCTGAAACCGTACCAGAAACAGTTGCATACACAGGAAAATTTTCTTGTACGTTTCCCGATGTTTCAATTTGATTGATTTGGCTTTCAGACAATTTCCATAACTTCAATTTATTACGAACCGCTTTGTATAAAGCAGGTTGCGACTCTTTTAAAGACGAGGCTGTAATGAGTTCCTGTTGTGCGGCATACAGTTCTGGCGAGTAAATAGTTGCTAATAACTGACCCTTACGAACTTCTTCGCCTGTAGAATTCACGTTCAAGCGTTCTAACCGTCCTGAAAAATAACTGACTTGTACGGCATTTGCCTCTTCATTTTCCACAATTTTCCCAGATAATTTGATGGTATTACCTTCTGTTTGCCCACTTCCAACAATAGAGGTTTGAATGTTTGCCAAAGCCATGGCGTTTTCGGTGAGCTTGAACTGATCGGCTAACAAACCATCTGCACCAGCTTCTGCAGGAATTAAATCCATGCCACAAATAGGGCAATCACCAGGTTCGGGTTGCATAATTTGTGGATGCATAGAACAGGTCCACATTTGATTGATTTGTGCTACGGTATCGTGATTGTGTTCAGTTTCATTATTGGATTTTCCACCGAAAATCATCCAACCTAAAAGTAATCCTACTCCTAAAATTGCGATGTAAATGCTATATTTTTTCATAATTTATTCTTTTTGACCAAGACCTAACAGGTTTTTGAAACCTGTTAGGTCTGGATTAGGATTGTAATTATTTTTCATTTTCCAAACGCTTAATCATTGCCTTCATTTCTTCAATTTCTTTTCGCTGTGCTTCAATAATATCCTCTGCTAACTTTTTGACTTCTGGGTCTTTGATATCTGCGCGTTCACTTGTTAAAATCGCAATGGAATGATGTGGAATCATACCTTTCATCCATAACACATCGCCAACGGTTGATTTTTGGTCACGTACCAAACCTAAAGCACCAAGAAAAAGGACGATGCTACCAATGATTATTCCCAGATTTTTCTTTTTATCCTTATACATAGTCTTCATAAAGAAGAACATAATTAAGGCCATGGCTGCAATGCCTAAACAGACCATATAAAACCTGGTTAAACTGAACCAGACATGGTCAAACTCATATGTGTTTAAGTACATGGTAATATACATGGCTATAAATGAGCAAACCAACATTAGAAAGAATTTTGTGTAATTGCTCGTTCCGTTTTTGCTTGTATCTACTTGTGTATTCATGATTTTTAGTTTTTAAATTAATAGTCGTTTAAATTTTTGTTGTTCTTTAATAGTCCATAATCGTTATCGGAATTTTGAAACCTAACAGGTTTTTAAAACCTGTTAGGTTTGGTTTCGCGCTAAATTTATACTTTAGATAACTCATCGTTTTCATTTTAATTAGTTTTGCATTAATTATTAAATTTTTGCACTTCGCAATCGTAAGGCATTCCCAATAACAGAAACCGAACTAAAGCTCATGGCCAGTGCTGCAATCATTGGCGATAGTAATAATCCAAAAAACGGAAATAAAACGCCTGCTGCAACTGGAACGCCTAGTGTGTTGTAGACCAATGCAAAAAACAAGTTTTGTTTAATGTTTTTCATCACGCTATGACTTAAGTTTTTGGCTTTTACAATGCCGTGCAAATCACCTTTAACCAAAGTAATCATAGCGCTTTCAATGGCGACATCAGTTCCTGTTCCCATAGCAATCCCAACATCACTTTTTGCTAATGCTGGGGCATCGTTTATGCCATCACCAGCCATGGCAACCACCTTACCTTGTTTTTGAAGTTTTTCAACTTCCTTTAATTTGTCTTCAGGCAACATGCTGGCTTTAAAATCTGCCAGGTTTAATTCCGTTGCAACCGCTTGTGCTGTATTATGATTATCGCCTGTAAGCATGATCACTTCAATGCCATTATCTTGAAGTTCTTTAATGGCCTTGGCACTAGTTGCCTTTATTTTATCGCCAATGACGACATAACCAACAACATTTTCGCCAATGGCTAAATAAGAAACGGTTTTACCCTGTTTTTGATAGCTTTTTGCTTCGTCTTCCATTTCCGAAGAAATTTCAGCATTTGCATGTTCCATCATTTTAGGGTTTCCTAATGCTACGGTTTTACCGTTTATGGTTCCTTCAACACCTTTACCTGTTAAAGCACTAAAATCAGTAGACTTCAATAATTCGGCATTCTTATCTTTTCCATATTTAACGGTTGCTTCAGCTAATGGATGTTCAGAATTACTATTTAAGGACACAATATATTGAAGGACTTTTTCTTCGGAATATTCATTTCCAAAAGCAACAACTTTTTCTACGGTGGGTTTGCCTTCGGTAATGGTTCCTGTTTTATCTACAATTAAAGTATCTACTTTGTCCATTTTTTCGAGGGCTTCGGCATTTTTAATCAGCACACCATTTTGAGCGCCTTTCCCAACACCAACCATAACAGACATAGGTGTTGCCAATCCTAATGCGCATGGACAGGCAATAATTAAAACCGCAATAGCATTCACAAAGGCATACACATAAGCGGGTTCTGGTCCCCAAATGGCCCAAACTACGAAGGTTATTAATGAAATGATAACCACAACTGGCACAAAATAACCCGACACTTTATCGGCTAAATTTTGAATGGGCGCGCGACTTCTGCTCGCATCGTTCACCATGTGGATAATTTGAGAAAGTAAGGTGTCGCTTCCAACTTTTTCAGCTTTCATCAGGAACACTTGATTCCCATTTATGGTACCACTACTTACGTTATCACCAACCGTTTTGTTAACAGGAATTGGTTCTCCAGAAATCATGGATTCGTCAACCGTAGTTTCACCTTCGGTTATGGAACCGTCAACAGGAATTTTATCTCCTGGTTTTACTTTTAAAATATCGTTTAATTCAATGTTGTCAATACTTACCTCAACATCTTCGCCATCTACAACTTTTGTGGCTTTGTTTGGTGCCAGTTTTAACAATTCTTTTACGGCTGAATTGGTTTTACTATGCGCACGTGCTTCTAACAATTGCCCTAGTAATACCAAGGTTAAAATAACCGTTGCAGCTTCAAAATAGACATGAACTGCGCCAGATTCTGATAAAAATTGTTCTGGAAAAAAGTCAGGAAAGAACATCCCAAAAACACTGAATAACCAAGCTACTCCAGCTCCTATACCAATAAGCGTGAACATATTGAGGTTCCACGTTTTGATGCTTCGGTAAGCACGTTCAAAAAACATCCAAGTAGCATAAAATACCACTGGAATGGACAATACAAACTGTACCCAATTCCAGTTGACTTGATCCATAATGTTGTATAATGGATTGTTGGTGAGCATTTCACTCATGGCAATGATGAAAATCGGCAAGGTGAATATGGATGCTATCCAAAATTTCTTCAAGAGTTTTTTATAAGTTTTCTCTTCTGAAGATAAGTCGGGTTCCATAGGCACTAAATCCATTCCGCAGATAGGACAATCTCCTGCTTCGTCTTTTACAACTTCAGGATGCATCGGGCAAGTCCATTGTTCTGCATTGGAAGTTGAAAGGTTTTGCTCTTCTACCAAATCCATTCCACAAACCGGACAATCGCCAGCTTTATCATAGGTTTTATCGCCTTCACAATGCATTGGGCAATAAAATGTTCCAGTACCTTTGCCTTTAGGTATTTCTACTTTTACATTTTGAGATGGCTTTTCTCCAAGTTTATGAATGCTATAACTTCCACCATCTTTTTTTAAGGCATCCTGAAATGTTTCAATTGGAATATGCGATGCCATTTCAATGTTAGCTTCTTTCTTTTCTAAATTGACGCTTGCATTAGAAACACCTTCTACTTTAGAAAGTATGTCTTCAACGTGGTTGCGACAGCCGTTGCAAGTCATGCCGTGTATGTGATATGTGTGTTTCATCTCGTCATCGTTCTGAATGTGAATCGTATAAGTGTCACCATCCATTTTCAAAGCCTCTTGAAAGGTTTCAATAGGAATATGCGATGGCATTTCAATCGTAGCTTCTGCCTTTTCTAAATTGACGGTTGCATTAGAAACACCTTCTACTTTAGAAAGTATGTCTTCAACGTGACTACGACAACCGTTGCAAGTCATGCCGTGTATGTGATATGTGTGTTTCATTTTTGTTGTTTTATAGACCTAACAGGTTTTTGAAACCTATTAGGTCTGGTCTGGTTTATTTTTTTATTCTAAAATTAATTCCTGCAACGTCTCAATATTCAACTTTTTGGAACTTAATACATGCTTAAAATTATTCACATCACTAAATAGCTCTATTACCTCATCTCTTTTTATAGACGTTTCTTGATCGCTTATCAAGGCATCATAAGATGAATGTTTATATGTTCTATAATCTTCTATTTGATGATGGGTAGAATTTGTATTTACATATATAATAAGGTTTCTCAAGTAATTCTCTTCTGTAATTTTTATTCGCTTTAAATGTTCTTGAAACAAGCTTCCTCTTCTATTATACCTTTTGTTAATGGCTTTAGTATAAGCGTTCATCATGTTTGAAATAGGTTGGTGCAAACTGATTTTACTATTATTTTTACCAACTTCTTGTTGCGATTCCTCTTTGAATTTTATAATAATATGAAAATGATTTGGTAGTAAGCAATAGCTGTAAACATCCGCTACAGAAAGCAAATACTTCTTCATTAAAACCAAGAAATAGCTGTAGTTTTCTTGTTCTAAAAAAATGTTTTCATCATTATTCCCTCTATTGTATAGATGGAAAAAATGTTCTGCTTCAAAAGGTTGATGTTTCATTTTTATTTGTGTTATTATTTAGACCTAACAGGTTTCAAAAACCTGTTAGGTCTTTTAGGTCTGGTTTATTAATTAAAGCGTATCAATAACCGATTTCAATTTATTGGTTATTTCTTCGGCAATCCCCTTTAAATCATCATTTTCTACAGCTTGCATGCTAGCCATAGGATTTACGGCGGAAACTTCAATATCGCCAGATTCCAACCTCTGTACAATAACATTACAAGGTAACATGGTGCCAATCTTATTTTCTGCCAATAGTGCTTTATGCGCATACGTTGGATGACATGCTCCCAAAATTTTGTAGTCGTTAAAATTGACATCCAGTTTCTTTTTAAGCGTTGCTTTAATATCAATTTCCGTTAAAACGCCAAAGCCTTCCGTTTTGAGTGCTTCTGTTACGTTTTCTATAGCGTCGTTAAAATTTCCTTTTACTGTTTTGTTAAAATAATACGTCATAATGTGCTGTTTTTAATGTTAATAATATAGTTTAGAACTAACAGGTCTGTTCAATCTTAAAATACGAAAAATTAACTCGTTAAATAATTTATAAGTATCGTTTGAACGTAATAAGTTTTTATGGACTCTATTTGATTCATCTGAAATTTTAATTGTAATTCCTGAATATCCAAAACATCATTAAAATCAATGGTTCCTGTTTCATAGCTTTTCACTAAAATCCTTTCAGCATCTTTGGCTTGTTTTAGATTTTTATCCTGCGTATCGAATTTAATTCGTGACTGATTACGCTGCGAAATGGCTTTCGACAGTTCCGCTTTCAGTATATTTAAGCGTTCCGCCTTTTGAGATTGTATTTCCTGTTTCCGTAATTCATTTTGCTTGCTTTGTGAGCTGTATTTTTTATTGAAAATAGGTATGGAAACCGTCAGCATGGGCATTACCATATCTTTATAGGAACTGGTAATCATGGGGCTATTTTCTTGATTAATATATTCCACACCAAAACCTATCATGGGTCCACGTTCTTTTTGGTTTAGTAATTCGGACTGTTCCACAGATTGATACAACTTATCATACTTGAGTAATTCTGGGTTTATAGATAAACTATCATAGCTAAAGAAATTGTCGCTTTCCGGAATTTTCATGGTTGAAACCACAGACACCTTAACATCGTAGTCCCGATTTAGTAAACTATTCAGAGCAGCTTGAATACCTATATATTGTTGATTTAACACCTCTTTCTCTTGTTGTAATTCGTTTTGTCTAATCTGTAAACGTAAGACATCTACGGCTGATGCTTTGCCGACTTCTACCGAAGTCAATGCCAATTGCTCATAGGTTTTCAATAAGCTAATAGTGTCATCAAGAACATCTTGTTTGGCGCTTATTTCATACAGTTGATAATAGAATTGCGACACAGACACCGCTAATTTCCGTTTGACTATGGTGATGTCTATATATTGCGCATCAGCCATAGAAGTCGCATAATTTTCTCGTGCAGTTATAGTACCAAACCAAGGCAGCATTTGCATAACGGATACCCTAAAGTTTTCCATAGGCATTTCCATTTCAGGTTTCAAAGCCATAACGCCCAAATTAAATTCGGTGTTTGGCAAACTGTTGACTTCGTTTACTTTTTCGGAAGCAATTTGATATTGAAAATCAACCTTTTGAATTTCGGGATTGTTCTCTAGAGCTTCGTTTATGAGGGTGTTTAAATCTTGAGCACTCAAAGAGTGAAAAGTGAAAAGTGAAAAACTACAAATCAAAACAATTCGCAAAGGACAGGTGACTTGCGGAAAACTAAAAACTCGTATTCGTAATATGTTTATAAACTGTTTCATTTTTGAATGTTTGATTTAGTGGTTTTAATAGAACTTACTAACATGGCAACTAATTCTTTATTAAAACCAACATGTAATTGATGTGCGTCTTCATGTATATAACCAGTATCTTTCAAAAAATCCAACCAATACAATGTTTCATTAGCTTCTTTCAGTGAAATACTCATTTTATGTACAAAATCGGCCTTGCTTTGAGCAAATTCCGCTTCACGAATTAATGCGCCAATTGCAGTTCCACTTCTCAAAAACTGATTGCTTAAAACATATTCTGTTCGCTCATTTACCAATAATTGGGACAACTTTACTACCAGAACTGCAAAGGCATAACTTTTATCTTTTAAAATGCTTTTACTCATAACTTTAAACTTTTAGTTTTTCACTTATCACTTTTCACTTTTCACTCTTCACTTTTAATTTTTCACTTCTCACTCTTCACTTTTAGTTTTTCACTTTCAACTCCGCCCTCCAGCTATACAATACGGGAACCACAAATAAGGTGATTAGTGCAATTAACATGCCTCCAAAACTTGGGATAGCCATCGGAATCATGATGTCACTTCCGCGTCCTGTAGATGTTAAAATGGGTAATAATGCTAAAATGGTGGTTGCTGTAGTCATTAAACAGGGTCTGATGCGTTTTTCGCCGGCTTCCACAATGGATGCTCTAATTTCTTTTCTATTTTCTGGCGTATTTCTATCAAATGTTTGCGTTAAATAAGTCGCCATAACCACACCATCATCAGTTGCAATTCCGAAGAGCGCAATAAACCCAACCCAAACGGCCACACTTAAATTAATTGGATGCATCTGAAACAAGTCGCGCATATTTTCTCCAGCGACATTGAAGTTTAAAAACCAATCTTGTCCATACAACCAAATCATGATGAATCCACCTGCGAAGGCAACCGCAATTCCGGTAAACACCATTAAAGACGTGGATACAGAACGGAATTGGAAGTACAGAATCAAAAAGATAATTGCTAAAGCTAAAGGCACAACAACCGATAAGGTTTTTTCGGCTCGCAACTGATTCTCATAGGTTCCTGTGAATTGGTAATTAATCCCTTTAGGTACAATCAATTCACCAGAAGCTATTTTACTTTGTATTAAAGCTTGTGCGTTTTCAACAACACTTACTTCTGCAAAACCAGCTTGCTTGTCAAATAATACATAACCGACTAAAAAGGTGTCCTCACTTTTAATCACTTGTGGACCTTGTTCATAACGAATGCTTGCCAATTCACTTAAAGGAATAGGACTACCTGTTGAAACAGGAATATAAATTTGTTCTAAATCAGACGGATTCCCGCGCAATTCTCTTGGATAACGCACACGAACACCATAACGTTCTCTGCCTTCAACGGTTTGGGTTAGTACCATGCCACCAACTGCGACTTGTATTACGTCTTGCACATCTTGAATAGAAATACCATAACGGGCTATTTTTTCTCTATCAATATCAATTAGCAAATACGGTTTCCCAACAATACGGTCGGCAAAAACCGCTTCTTTTTTAACACCTTCAGCTTCTTTTAATATCGTTTCTAATTGCACGCCAAACGCTTCAATTTGTTTTAAGTCTTGTCCTTTTACCTTGATTCCCATGGGTGCTCGCATGCCTGTTTGAAGCATGACCAATCGGGTTTCAATAGGTTGTAGTTTTGGTGCTGACGTTACACCTGGTAATTTGGTGACTCGTACAATTTCATTCCAAATATCATCAGGTGATGTAATTTCTGGTCGCCAGTTTCGGTAGAATTCACCATCGTTGTCTTCTATTAGTTGAGATTGTTTAACGCTAGTGGTAACTTCGAGTGATTCTGATTTTTTATCAGAATTGTATCGAGAAGTATTGGGTCTCGATACATCACTCGTGCCTCGTGACACTCGACCTGACGTCTCCTTGAATCTTTCACTTCCATCGTACGCCAATCGTCCATCGGTCAATTCAAACAAACCATCCTCATTCACTTTATAACGCTGACGCTCACCATCATCATTCAGCATATATTCCGGTTTATACTGAATCATGTTTTCGTACATCGATAAAGGTGCCGGATCTAAAGCCGATTCGGTTCTACCTGCTTTACCAACAACGGTTTCAATTTCTGGAATGCTGGCAACGGCCATATCCAATTGCTGCAACACCCGTTTGTTTTCTTCAACTCCAGAGTGTGGCATTGAGGTTGGCATCAACAAGAAAGAACCTTCGTTTAATGATGGCATAAATTCTTTTCCTGTGTTTTTCATGATGAAAAAACCGGCAATTACAATCGCCGTTGGAACAGATAGAAACAATAGTTTATTATCTAAACACCATCTTAAAATACGCGTGTAATAACTTCGGAATAACATAAAACCACCCAACAATCCAAAACAAATGACACTTACAAAAATGAGATTCCAAAAGATGCTTTTATCGACTCCTAATGGTCTCCAATATTCAGCTAAAAGGAATACGATAGCAGCTGCAGAAATGATTATATTAATAATATTTGCGCGCTTTGCATCAATAATATTTTGAAGTTTTAATAGACCTGAAATTCCAAAACCTATCAAAATGATTCCTAACCAATAACCATAAATAAGACCCATTATTCCTGCTATTATTAAAGCTGCATTTATAAGGTAACTAAAACGCGTTTTGATGCTTTTTCTTCGGAATAAATAGGCTGCAAAAGGTGGAATTATAAATAAAGCCACAATAAGGGAAGCGGTTAATGCAAAGGTTTTTGTAAAGGCTAATGGTCTGAATAGTTTGCCTTCGGCTCCAATCATAGTAAACACAGGAATAAAACTAATAATGGTTGTCATTACTGCGGTTACAATGGCACCAGAAACTTCCGCTGTGGCGTTGTAAACGATTTGGTTTATTGAACGTTTGTCATTCTGAACAGCGTGAAGAATCTCATCTTCAGAATCTGCGTCGCTATAATCATTTTTAATTTTTAACTTTTCACTTTTAACTGTTCGCTTTTCACGTTCAACTTCCAAATGCCTGATGATGTTTTCTGAAAGTATGACACCAACATCCACCATGGTTCCAATAGCAATGGCAATACCAGAAAGTGCCACAATATTGGCATCGACATTGAAGAGTTTCATGGCGATAAATACCATTAAAACCGCAACTGGTAATAAGCCAGAAATTAAAATAGAAGCGCGAAGGTTAAATACCATAATGATAATAACCAAAATGGTAATTAAAATCTCTAATGTTAGGGCTTCGTTTAGTGTGCCTAAAGTTTCTTGAATCAGTTCACTCCTATCGTAAAATGGCACAATAGTCAGTTGGGATGTACTACCATCTGCTAAAACTTTGGATGGCAAACCAGAACTCAATTCGTTGATTTTTTCTTTGACGTTGTTGATAACTTCCATCGGATTTGCACCATAACGTGCCACAACAACGCCTCCAACAACCTCTGCACCTTCCTTATCTAATATGCCGCGTCGTGCTGCAGGCCCTAATGATACCTTACCAATGTCTTTAATTTTTAGGGATGTAAAATCTTCAGAAGTCACAACAGCATTTTCTATGTCTGCAATAGATTTTACGTAACCCAAACCACGCACTAAATATTCGGCTTGATTGATTTCTAGTGTTTGCGCACCAATGTCTTTGTTGCTTTCCTTAACGGCTTTTACAACTTGGTCTAACCCCACATTGTATTGACGCATAAGTTCTGGATTCACATCTACTTGATATTCCTGAACATAACCACCAATAGAAGCTACTTCAGATACGCCACTTGCCGATGATAAGGCATATTTTACGTAGTAATCTTGAATGCTTCGCAATTCGTGTAAATCCCAACCACCAGTAACGTTTCCGTTTTTATCACGACCTTCTAATGTGTACCAAAAAATTTGTCCTAAACCTGTGGCATCTGGTCCTAAAGCAGGATTAACATCTTCGGGTAATAATCCGCTTGGTAAAGAGTTTAGCTTTTCTAATATTCTGCTTCGGCTCCAATAGAATTCTACATCTTCTTCAAAAATGATATAGATACTTGAAAAACCAAACATAGATGAACTTCTGATGGTTTTTACACCTGAAATTCCCAATAAAGACGTCGTTAAAGGATAGGTAATTTGGTCTTCAATATCTTGGGGTGATCGACCTTCCCATTTGGTAAATACTATTTGTTGATTTTCTCCAATATCTGGAATAGCATCTACTGCCACGGGATTACTCGGTAAAAACCCAGTATCCCAATTAAAAGGGGCATTCACAGTTCCCCAACCTACAAAAAGGACGAGTAACAGAACAGCTACGAGTTTATTTTCTATTAAAAATTTGATGCTTTTATTCAGCATGAGTATTGATTATTAAACAGTTAGACATTGATGTTAGAAAAACATCGAACGCAAGAAGTCATCCTAATGAAATGAATCACTGGATAACAGGGTTTATTGTTTAAAAATCAAATTAAATAAGTCTCGTCAAGCTTGAAGATTTGCCTGATAACGAGTGGAGGTTCGTATGTTGTATAAGAAGAAGCTTGGGTGTCAAGATCTTCAAAAAGGTTTAGGTATGTCTGTACAAATGACGCAATAAATACCTGTTGCTCAAAAGAAATTTTGTCAACATGTAATTGGAGTTCATCTTGACCATCAACTAGAGTTTGTTCGTTTTTACAACAATCTTTTTTGGTAATCGTACAGCCTTCCGTAGATGGTTTATTCATATCCATACCGCAGCCTTTGGCTTTATTAAAGATAGCGGTTTCTACCAAAGTACCACCACAATAATGCATATCAACTGTGAATGACAACGTCGAAAATAACACGACAAATGCCATAGCAATAGATAGTATATTATGGAATATTTTTTTCATACGAATTACGAAGTTACAAAAAATTTATAACTCACTATTTTCTTTAACAGAAGTTTACCTATTTAAAAAAGAAACAACTGGATTTATAAGCACTTTTATATACCTATAGGTTAAAATTAATAAAAGCTTACATAAGAAAAAACAATAAAACAAATACCAAATATCACCACTGGAGCATGCGATAAAAAGTTCAGGACGCTTTAAATATGACAAGATTACACATCCTAAATAATTAACAATCAACTGAATGATTTTAAAAAAAACACAACCACATGCAATGAAATCGGTACTATTTCGTTATTTTACAATAACATATAAAACAGCAATTAACATGAAACCAATCAAATTTAAGCACCAACTACTGCTCCTTTTCGGATTGAGCATCATGGCATGGTCTTGTTCATCAGATGATGACAGCAATAACAATCAAAACACCCAAGCACAAATTCAAGCCAGTGTAACAGCCAATACCTGGATCATTACACGCTTTGTAGATTCTGGAAATGATGAAACTGGTCATTTTTCCTGCTATGCCTTTCAATTTGGTGCTAACGGCACACTAACAGCAACTAGTAGTAATAATACTTACACAGGAACCTGGAGCATTACAGATAGTAACAGTAATGATGACAGCCAAGACGACCTAGATTTTAACATCAACTTCAACCTCACCAATGAATTTGAAGATTTAAATGATGATTGGGACATTATTAGTTATAGCTCTAATTCCATTGCACTTATAGATGTTAGTGGTGGCAATGGCGGAACCGATTATTTAACCTTTACAGTCGGCGCGCCAAACAGCAATTGTTCATCAGAAACCCAAACCACCATACAAGATAATGTGGCAACAGGAACCTGGCGAATTACTAATTTTGTAGATTCCGGAACCGATGAAACCACCAATTTTTCAGGCTATAATTTCACCTTCAATAGTTCAGGTGTCTTAAATGCCAACAATGGCACAACGGAATACAATGGTACATGGAGTATAACAGATAGCAATAGTAATGATGACCATCTGGATGATTTAGACTTCAATATCAATTTCAATCTTACCAATAACTTTCAAGATTTAAATGACGATTGGGACTTTGTATCACAATCAGCAACCAGAATTGAGTTAATAGATGTAAGTGGCGGAGGTGGCGGAACCGATTACTTAACATTCGAGAAAAACTAAACCACTAAATTAGGTTCGTTGGTTGTATTTACATTTTAATTTAAATCGCTTTAATATCAAACGTTTAAGTTTGGGTTTAAAGCGATTTTCTTTGGACTCGGATTTGAAACCCTACTTCTCAATACATCAGTTAACAAATAAGGTATAATAAGTCACCGATTTTGGTGTTATTAAAACAAAAAGCTTTTTTTATTATTGTTTGGTCTGCACTAATCTGACTCACCATTTATCGTTTCCATTATTTCTCTAAAACTATTCAGTCCAGATTCTATATTTTCAATGATTTCATTCGCTAAAATGTCTGGGTCTGGTAAATTGTCTAAATCGGTTAAGCTTTTGTCTTTTAACCAAAAAATATCTAAACTCGTTTTGTCTCTTGCTATGACCTCATCATAGGTATATTTTCTCCATCTTCCTTCCTCGTTTTCTTCGCTCCAAGTTTCTTTTCGTTTGTTAATGTTCTTGCCCTTATACAACTCAATAAACTCTTTTAAATGCTCTTGTCGCATCGGGCTTTTCTTTGGTGTATGATGTACGTTTGTTCTGTAATCATAAAACCAAATGTCTTTTGTCCAAGGGTCTTTACTTGCAGGTTTGTTGTTAAAAAACAACACATTTGCTTTTACACCTTGCGCATAAAATATTCCTGTTGGCAATCTTAAAATAGTATGCAATTCTGTGGTTTGCATTAATTGCTTACGCACTTCTTCGCCAGCTCCACCTTCAAACAAAATATTGTCAGGAAGTACAACTGCTGCTTCTCCTGTTATTTTTAATTGTGTTTTTATATGCTGTAAAAAATTTAATTGCTTGTTGGAAGTCGTTTCCCAAAAATCTTGACGATTATAACTTAAATCTTCTTTTACAATTTCGCCTTGTTCGTTGGTAAAAGTCATACTACTTTTCTTACCAAAAGGTGGATTTGCCAAAACGTAATCGTAGCGTTCGCCATCATCTGCAATTAAGGCATCATTTGGATTGATAAACGATTCTCCATCTATTTCTCCAATGTTGTGCAAATACATATTCATTAAGCACATTCTACGTGTATTGGCAACAATTTCGTTTCCGTAAAAGGTTTTGTTCTTTAAAAACTCTTTTTCTTCTCGGTCTAATTTGTTGTTATCTACAATCCAATCGTAAGCAGCTAAAAAGAAACCACCAGTTCCACAGGCTGGGTCAACAATGGTTTTCATTGGTTTTGGTTGCACACAGGCTACCATTGTTTTTATCAATGCTCTTGGTGTAAAGTATTGTCCAGCGCCACTTTTGGTGTCTTCTGCGTTTTTCTCTAAAAGACCTTCGTAAATTTTACCTTTTATATCTGCGCCCATCATGGACCAATCTTCTTTATCAATCAGGTTGATGACTTTAAGCAATTTGGCCGGGTCTTGTATTTTATTCTGACTTTTGGTAAAAATTTGACCAAGTGTTCCTTTTTCGGTAGAAAGTGTACGCAATAATTGACTGTAAAACGACTCTAATTCTGCACCACGTTTGCTAGATAAAGTTTCCCAATTGGCAATTTCGGCATCTGCAACCTCGTTGCCTTCCACATCTTTTAGTTTCGGAAAAACTAATCCTTTATTGTAAGGCGGTTTATTGAGTTCATCTGCCATTTTTAAGAATAGCAAATAGGTAATTTGTTCTAAATAATCGCCATAACCTACGCCATCATCACGAAGTACGTTGGCAAGGTTCCATATTTTTGATATTATTGAGCTGTCAGTCATTTTATTTATTTCTATTTAATACGCTAATCACTAATCGTTTTACTGTTTCCATTTCTTCTGGTTTGCTAGAAGCAATAAAAAGGGTTAAACTCGCTAGCGTATCATTACTAATTATCGGTTGCTGTTGGCTATTAAATAGCATATTATTTTGTTGTAAAAACTTAAGAAAACAAGCTGCTGCTATACGTTTATTACCATCTACAAATGAGTGGTTTTTTACAACTAAATATAAAAGCATTGTAGCTTTCTCCTCTAGTGTTGGATAAAAATCAGCTGACCCAAAGCCTTTTGCAATTTGGGCTACCGAACTTTCAAAGCTCTTATCTTTTTCTTTGCCAAATACAGCACTATCAAACTCGGCTAACATTTGATTGATGAGCTTTTGATAATCGGCTAAACTTGGGTAATCTGCTTCTCTTTTAGTTAAACCTTCAGCATCTAATTGTTCATGGTCGTAATCATCTAACAAGCTTAAACCTTTTGCAAAAACAGTTAGCCATTCATTATCTACTGTTTTTTCTTCAATAACTCTACTTAAAATGTGAATACCATCTTTTAATAGTTTTACTTCTTGTTCTTTTTGGGCTAAACGTTTTTCATTAATAGTATAACCTTTTACCAAATGGTCTTTTAAGGTTTGAGTTGCCCAAATTCTAAATTGAGTTCCTTGTTTAGATTTTACACGATAACCTACAGATATTATTACATCAAGGTTATAATGTTCAATCTCTCTTTCTACAGTTCTATTACCTTCTTTTCGAACTTGTCGGTATTTCCGACTAGTTGCTTCTTGTTCTAATTCCTTTTCCGAAAAAACATTTAAAATATGTTCAGTAATTGTACTTCTCCCTTTACCAAACAAAGATGCCATTTGGTCTTGTGTAAGCCAAACCGTTTCCTGCTCAAATTTTACTTCAATTTGAGTAGTTCCATCTTTGGCTTGATAAATTTCTATTTGGTTTTGTTCCTTCATCTATATTGAGCTTGTGCCATAGTTGCACAAGTTATAGTTTTTTGAACTATCGCCTATTTTGCGACAGTTGCTATTTTTTCTTCTTTTCCTCTCTAATCCTCTCCAACAACACACTAGCAGGCTCATACTCCTTATCTGATTTACATTCTTTAATTTCTGCTGCACTTAACAGTTTACCTTCAAATGCTTTTTTAAGAATACTTTGGCGTAAGGCTCGTGCTTTTTCTAAACTTGTAGCAATATTTTCCTCTAGCTTATCACAAACAGATAATCTACTTTCTACTTCGCGGACAATATTTTCTTGTTCGTGGATTGTTTCAGGTAGAATAAAATCAAATTTTTCAATTTTAGTAGAGCTTATGTTTGGTTGCTGTGAAGACGAAGATTCTTTTAAAACACGCCTTTTAAAAAAGTCTGTGAATATAAAATACTTCAAAAAATTCTTATTTAGTTCACCATTAATTACAAACCTACCAACACGTTGATTTAATAAAGCTGGTAAATCTGATTCTTTAACAACAACTGTTTTTATATTATTAAGTGATTTTATTACTGGACGTGTCATAGCAATTAAAACATCTCCTTTGTTTAGTGAATAAGAATTAAACTCTTCCATTCTAGAACTGGATACAAATGTTTTATCACTCCAATCGATATTTTGATAATGAACATTTTTTATTTTTACTATTGGTATTCCCGAA
The DNA here is from genome assembly GCF_048259285.1 of Bizionia sp. Lineage (NCBI taxonomy): Bacteria > Pseudomonadati > Bacteroidota > Flavobacteriia > Flavobacteriales > Flavobacteriaceae > Bizionia > Bizionia sp. The sequence goes on from NZ_JBLXHU010000023.1 coordinate 35,933, forward strand.
TCAGTAAATTCTGCACTTTTGAAAGCAAAACCTCCTTGAAGTTTTGCAATACTACCAATTTTACAAACTTTCCAATTTTTTGGTATTGATGACTTTAATCCGTTTATAAGGATATCTTTTTTTTCTGTATTTGGTTGAGTATAACCACCCTCAAAAGCCTTTTTTAAAACCGCTTGCCTATAAACAACCAATTGGTCTTGTGCTTTTTTAAGGTCTGCAATGCCACTATCTAAACTGCTAAATAATTCTTCTATTTTTTTGACAATGGCTTTTTGGATATGAATAGGTGGCAATAAAAACTCAACAGATTTGAGATTTGGAAGATTGATACCTAATACCGTTGTGCCACTTGAAAGTTTTAGTATTTCAGGTTTTAGTGTATTAAATAACCAGAAGAAATATTCTATTTCAGATTCAATTTTTGGTTTAGCAACTTTTAAATCTTGATTTATAGCTGTTTTAATTTTCGATAAAATTGGTGTACCTGGGCTTATTCTTGTTGCGAGAATTATTTCATTTTTATTTGCAATATTTGCCGAACTGTTTTTTAAACCTTCTTCAGTAATAAAGTCTTGTGTACTAATTAAGTTATCGCCTTTTAGGTCTTTTATTGATGCCCAAGGAATATTACCATTCCAATAATCAGGATTACTCTTGCTAGGTGTGCCTCCTCCAATAAAATCAAACACTTCTCCTAAAGTACATTCAACCCAATCTTGTCTCAAATTGTCTGAACCTTGATTTGGCTCGATTTTCTTGATTTCTTGATTTTTTATGTTCGGTGTGGTTTTCACTATTGCTGGTATTTTTTTTTAATCAGGTAATCTTCTACTCCTAAAAAATTCAAGGTTTAAGACTTTTTATTGTTATTGTGTACTCTTTTAAATTGAAGCGATTTTGCACCAAAATTTATCAAAAGCCCTATTTCTAAATTATAAGCTTCTACATAATTCATCGCTTGAGCCAAATGTACATCTTCGAGGTTGATAATTGCTTTAATTTCTACCATAATGATGTCTTCTACAAAAAAAATCAACTCTTCTAGTACCAATATCGTGACCCTTGTACTGTATAGACATATTATGCTCTCGACTAAAATTAATATTTCTATCACTTAACTCAATAGCCAAAGCTCGCTGGTAGATGACTTCCTGAAAACCATTGCCCAAAGTTTTGTGCACTTCCATTGCAGCTCCAATAATTGTATGTGTCAATTCTTTATGTTCCATTCATCAAAAATCAAGTAATCTAATAATCCTAAAAATCAAGGTTCAGACATTTACGCTGCCAACACTTCATTCAATTCCTCAATAATCGTGTTCATTTCCTTACCAAATAATTGGTACATTTTACCTTTTCCGCCTTTGGCATCAAAAGGTGTGTAATCTAAATCGTCTATTTCTATATGGTAACTACTCACAACGTGGTCTTTTATCATTCGTAACCAGTCTAATTGCTCTTGCGAAAAGCGGTTATGTTGTCCTGTATGCTGTTTAAAAATCCATTTATTAAAATTAGCTTCAATGGTGCTGTCGTAGGCTTTCAATTCGCTGTCTATGCCACAAACTCGTCTAATTAAAGAGACCAACGCAGTTAATTCGTCTTTGGGTTGTTTGCTTTTTACGTCTTCTAAAGTTGCATAAGCATCCCAAACATAATCTGGTGCTAATAATGGCTTTTCAAGTTGCAGTTTTTCCATTACATCTTTTATCATTTTAAAGGTGATGTCTCTACGGTTATATGGTTGATTGTAAAAGATGCTCAAGGCTTTAATTTCGTCTTTATTGGCTTCTAAATATTCGGTAAAATGGTTTACAATTTCTGTTGCTTTTTCTACAGAAGTGGTTTGCCATTCGCTTTTTGTAACCGTATCTATATTTACACTATCAATAATTTGTTCGTGTTGTTTACGAACATTATCCAAATAACCATTTAACGCTCCGTTAAACGTTTTACTTGCTTCTAAAATCAATTGTTCTTGGGCTTTCTTTTTAGCCTCTTTTATTAAAGCCGGTGTTTGGTCTTGAACAGGAACTTTGTCAATCTCAATTTGTGCTTTGGTTTCAATGTCGTCTTGGTCGAAAGCTGTAATTAATTCTTTGGTAATTTGTTTTAAGTTTTTACCACCAGAAAACTCCAATAATTTGTCTTTTTCCTTGTCTGTAATTTGTTTTTCTAAACGGATTAATCGGTTGGCTAAAGACAAAAACAAATCTTCGTCTGCAACTCCCATGGTTATTGCTCCCAATAAATCTTTCATTGGCACAGAAGGTTTGCGTTCTAAAGGTCTGCTGTCCGTTTTTTTTAGATTTTGTGGCGCCAACAGCATCTACAATAACAAAATGTGTTTTGGTTTTGGCTGTTTTTGTTACGAGTTGTAAAGAATCGCTATTAATCGTTCGTGTTCCACGACCTTTCATTTGTTCAAAATAGTTGATGCTTTTTACATCTCGCATAAACAATAAAACTTCCAAAGGTTTTACGTCTGTTCCTGTTGCAATCATATCAACTGTAACTGCAATCCGAGGATAATAGGAATTTCTAAAACGGTTCAATATCGATTTTGGGTCTTCCTCAATTTTATAGGTTACTTTTTTGCAAAAATCGTTTCCTTCGTCAAATTCTTCACGAATTATTTTTATAATATCGTCTGCGTGACTGTCTGTTTTTGCAAAGACTAATGTTTTTGGCACTTCGTAATCTCCGTTTTCGTCAATACGGTTTGGGAAAATAGTGGTTTTTAACGCCTTTTTATATTCACGAATAATGTTTCTAATTTGACTGGGATTAACAACTTTTTTATCTAAATCGTTGCGTTTATAATCTGTGTCTTCATCTTCTTGTTGCCAACGTTTTTTACGTGTTAGCTTATCTCGTCTGTCTACAAACCATCCTGCTTTTATGATTTCTCCATTTTGAGAAATTTCCGTTTCAATCGTGTACACATCATAAGGTACATTGACGCCATCTGTTACGGATTCTTCATACGTATATTGGCTCACTACGTTTTCATTAAAAAAACCGAAGGTTCTTTTATCAGGTGTTGCCGTTAAACCAATAAGAAAAGCATCAAAATAATCTAGTACTTGTTTCCATAAATTATAAATGGAACGATGAGCTTCATCAATGACTATAAAATCAAATTGTTCAATGGGTACTTTTGGTGTGTACTCAACAGGAACCGCTTTGTTTTTAGACATTTTGTTTTGTAACCAAGAATTTTCGTTTGGATTTTCTAATTCAGCACTTTCGTCTAGTTCTTCTCCTTTTAGAATAGAATAGAGACGTTGTATGGTTGAAATACACACTTGACTATCCGAAGCTATATAACTTGAAGATAAACGCTGAACATTGTACAATTCTGTAAATTTTCGATTATCATCATTTGGCTGAAAAGTCATAAATTCCTGTTCGGCTTGTTCGCCAAGGTTTTTGGTGTCCACCAAAAACAAAACACGTTTTGCATCTGCGTGTTTTAGCAAACGATAAACAAATGTTGCTGCTGTAAATGTTTTTCCAGCTCCAGTAGCCATTTGAATTAAGGCTTTTGGTCTGTTCTTTTTGAAAGAGTGCTCCAGATTGTTAATAGCTACAATTTGAGCAGGACGCAATCCTGTTTCGTCTAAAGCAGGAATTGATAACAATCTCTCTCGAAGAGGTTGCCCTTTTTTTAGCCATTCTGCAATGGTTTCTGGTTTATGAAACCAAAATACAAGCCGACCTCTTGGTTTGGGGTCTCTATAATCTGTAAATCGTGTTAGCGTTCCAGTGCTTTCATAAACAAATGGCAAGGGATCGTTATCTAAATATTTTAATTTAGCATTGGCATAATTCATGGACTGGTCCTCAACCACGGTAAGTCTATGCCCTTCATCTTCACGTTTGGCTTCAATGATACCAACAGGTTTTCGGTCAACAAATAATACATAATCCGCAGGACCAACATCTGTTTGGTATTCGCGAATGGCAATGCCGCGATTGGCTGATAAGTCAACTTTGTTTTTAGATTGAACAACCCATCCAGCTTCTCGCAACATGGCGTCGATTTTATCCCTTGCAATTTGTTCTGGGTTTTGGTTGACCTTTACAGACATTTATAATAATTAGAATATGAAATAAGTTTACAAAATACATCTTTTTCATTTAATGGCGTAGCAGAATAATAACTAAATATTTAAAATAAAACATTGTAAATACAATACACTTTAACCTTCCTACTCTGAAAATCTCCAGTAAAAACAGAAGTACATCACGCCTAAAAACTCCTAAAATCTAACATTTATAAACAATAGCCTTACGGAATACCGGAATAATAACTAAATATTTAAAATAAAACACCAAAACCCCATAAACCAAAAACCTTAAACCACCACAACTAGCCATCTTTAAAATCCTTATAATGGCCACTTTTAAAACCCCAAAACATCAAACGCCGCAACGCTAAAAATATAAAAATCTAAAAATCGGAACCCCAGCAACTCAACACCTCCCAGCCTTCGCGAGAAAAAAACAAAACCCAATACCACCTAAAAAGTGCTCCAAAAAAAAGAGGTTAAAAATTATAGCTATAGTTTTTGTTAACCTTTCTCTTCCAATATCATAAATCAAGTAAAGTACCATTTTTAAACAATACAGAAACTTAAACACGGTCGGGATTTTGCTTGCCACAACCCACAATCTTTATCACCTCATTGAGTACGAACCCATAAACAAACACCCATGAAAGCCTTACAATTACATTGCAAAGCATTAATAATCTTATTAGTAATAAGTGCTACCTTTAGCAGTTGCAGTAGTGACGACGACGTTGCCGTTGCAAAAATAAAATATCAAGTATCTATAAATGCGTCCCCAAGTGATGGTGGAACCGTCTCCCCCCAAAGCGGAGAATTTGAAAAAGACAAACAAATTGATATAACAGCTACACCCGCTGCCGGTTGGGAATTTAAAGAATGGCAAGGCGATGCAACGGGAACTGCGAACCCTATCCAGCTTACTGTAAATGATACAAAAAACCTAACGGCAGTCTTTGAAAGAAACCTATTCTACCTCGCAGAAAACGGCGTAACAATACTAGCTCCAGACGCTGCCGTGGGAGATTCAGGTGTTGTAAATGGCGTTACCTATACCAAACGTACGGCAGACCAAATTACACCTGAAAATGCCGAAACCACCTGTACCACTGGTATTACGGATATGTCTAACTTATTTAGGAATGAAACGGCCTTTAACGGAGATATTAGCCATTGGGATGTAAGCTCTGTAACCAATATGAGCTCTATGTTTTACACGGCTTCCAGCTTTAACCAAGACTTAAACAATTGGGATGTGAGCCATGTAACGGATATGAATTACATGTTTTTAAAAGCTAGTGTTTTTAATGGAAACATTAGCAACTGGGATGTAAGCAGTGTAACGACCATGAATGAAATGTTTCGGGACACCAATGTCTTTAACGGTAATTTAAGCGCTTGGGATGTGAGCAGTGTAACCGCTATGAATCAAATGTTTTATAGTAGCGTCAATTTCAATGGAGATTTAAACAGCTGGGATGTGAGTAACGTAACAGATATGAGTTATATGTTTTGGGAAGCTGACGCGTTTCAAGGAAGTATAAGCAATTGGAATGTGGGCAATGTAACGAATATGTATTATATGTTTCGCGGTTCCGAAAACTTTAATAGCGACATTAGCAACTGGAATGTAAGTCAAGTAACAGATATGTCAGGTATGTTTACGGATGCCTCGTCCTTTAATCAGAATCTAAATGCATGGAATGTTGGTCTAGTAACAAAAATGAATAACATGTTTAGTGGTGCTAGCGTTTTTAACGCTAATATTAGCAACTGGGATGTAAGCCGTGTCACAACTATGGATTATATGTTTTCCCGTGCAACCAATTTTAACCAAAATCTAACGACTTGGTGTGTTATAAACATTCCGTCAGAACCTATTGGATTTGCCACCTACAGTGCATTAACCAACAGTAATAAACCAAACTGGGGATTCTGTTTATAACATAAACAAACGTCCTAAGGCAACAAGTGATGCCAACGCCAAGAAATGTAACATTCTCAATAAATAATAAATATGAATAATGTGTACTAGCTGAACAAAAACTAAAACCCTACTTGATTTTAATACATTAACAAAATATTCAGTCCTGCTTCGGTAGGACTTTTTTTATTTAAAAAAAATACCGTAACAAACAATTCCAAAATCTTTATAACTCCCAACTTTTAGACCTCATCACCAAGACAAACACCACAACAAAAAGCAAACAGCAAACAACAGCATAAACCACTTTTCACTTTCCATTTTTCACTTTTAACTTTTAACTTTTCTCTAATCAATCCCCAAAACACCAATCCCAACGCCATTAGCCGCATGTAACAAATACATCAGTCCATCAACCTCTTGGTAATACCGTACACCAAGTACAGCCAACTGCAAACCCAAACCACTCGGCACGCTGTTAGGTGTCAAACTTAAAGAAGTGCCAGTAAAATCTTTAGCCAAAACCAAAGGTGTTGCCAAGTGTAAGGCAGAATCTAACGTTTCAAAATTAAAATCCAAAATACCAAACTGCAAGGCAATATGGGTAGCACCCGGAATAAATGACACCTGCGTCATATTAAACTTAGGAAATACTAATGTATGAGTAGCCCAATCCATAGAAGACGCAAAAGGCAATACCTGTTGCACCACACAATCAGGTGTATAGTTAAAATCTTGAAGCAATTGCTTGCCCAAATCCGTCGTTAAACCGTTTGCAACGCGGCGTTCACCACGCGCATGAATAGTGTCCAAAGTTTTCAACTGGGTAAACATGGTCATCAACCGGCTATGAAAAAACGTAAACTTATGCTGGGTATAAAACGGCCGTAACGCCATACGATAGGCTTTATTTACGCGTGAACAATGTCCAAACTCGCTTCCATTTTCACGTACCCGCCGCATACTAGCTTTGGTTTTTATAGCCGTGCCATTAAACCCGCCACCTGCAACACGCGCCACAGGTTTCCCATTCAAATAATAAAAATTAATTCCACCAATCGTCCCAACCAATGGAATAATACCTTTTTGCTTTGCCATAATATGTCAATTTTAAATGAATTACAACAGAATAACCTTTCTAATCAGCAATCACCTTTTCACTTTTCACTTTTCACCTTTCACTCTTCACTTTTCACTCTTCACTCTTCACTCTTCACTTTTCACTTTTCACTCTTCACTCTTCACTCTTCACTCTTCACTCTTCACCTATCACTTTTCACTTTTCACTCTTCACTTTTCACTTTTCACTCTTCACTTTTCACTTTTCACTCTTCACTTTTCACTCCAATAAAGATAACAAATTAAAAATAAAGGTTATAGCGTGGTTATAATATGCTTAAATAATGATTAAAACAAGCTTATAGCAACCTAAACACGTATAAGAAAAAATGTAGCGTCGTAGCACTTCAACTCACAACCGTGAACCATAAACCTTGAACTCCAAACCCTAAACCTTGAAACTTGAACCCCAAACTACCCAGCACCATACAAGCAAATTACCACGAACCCTTGTTCTATTCTCTCATTTACAGTTATAAATTGAACATCAAACGTGTTTGAAAGCATAGCAATTGCTCGCCCTTTTTTACGGAAAAGACGCAACTTTGCATAATTAGAATGCTATCTTTGAAATACGCTTCAAGATGTAATAAACCATTCCATAAACGATGGGGTTTAAGGATTTAAAGCAAACTTATTTTAAACATAGAGAATATGAAATTTATCGGCAGTCAGTTAGCCTTTTATATGAACGACAGGGATTTTAAAAATAACTCCAAGGTTCTTCTTAAATATCTAGTGCTTTTAGCAATTGTCATTATAGTTTATTCACTCCTCTTCCATTTTATCATGGCTTTTGAAGGCCAAGATCATTCCTGGATAACCGGTTTTTATTGGACACTTACGGTTATGAGCACGCTTGGATTTGGAGACATTACCTTTGCCTCCGACCTTGGTCGTCTTTTTAGTATTGTTGTTTTGCTTTCTGGTATTTTCATGTTAATGATTGTGTTACCATTCGCATTTATTAGACATTTCTATATTCCGCTGTTAGAGTCCAAAAAGAATAATAAAGTTTTGCGTCAAGTACCTACTGGAACAAAGGATCATATCTTAATATGTTCTTATGACATTATTGCTAGAGACCTCATCGAGCGCCTTAAGCAGGATACCATTCCTTATTTTGTAATTGAAAGCAATCTAGAAAAAGCCATAAAAAATCATGACGATCGTGTTGCCGTGCTATTTGGAGCATTGGATGACGAGAAAACCTTTATGGCTGCCAACATTAAGGACGCGAAAATGATATTAGTCAATAGAAATGATATTTTAAACACCAAAATAATACTGACTATTAGAGACTTGGCGCCTAATATACCTATTGTGGCTATAGCCACGGATATAGATTCTGTGGATGTACAACAACTAAGTGGCGCGGACCATGTACTACCCGTAAAAAAATGGCTAGGCGAACAATTAGCCAATAGGGTTAACACCCAGCATGCGGAATCTCATGCCATCGGACAATATGAGGATCTGTTAATTGCTGAATTGCCCATCCACAATACACCTTTAGTTTCTAAAATTATTGGCGAGATAGGCTTAAGGCAAAAATTCGGTGTGAGCATTGTAGGTATTTGGGAACGCGGGAGATTGCAACCTATAAAAGGAGATGAAATATTAACACACGAAAGCGTTCTTGTAATTATTGGTAACAAAGAACAACTTAATAAAATTGACGAGCTGTTTTTAGATTATAATGTAAATCCCAATCCTGTACTACTCATTGGAGCAGGCAAGGTTGGGTTGGCAGCCGCACAATCATTACATAAAAATGGTGTTTTAGTAAATGTAATTGATAAGGATCCAGAAATATGCAAAAAAGTAAGTCCATTTTGCAATGAGGTATTTATTGGTGATGCTGCAGATTATCAACTATTAAAAAAAGCCGGCGTTTTAAAAGCACCTTCGGTTTTACTCACCACCCATGACGATACTATGAATATTTATTTAGCCTCCTATTGTCGTCAATTAAATATGGACGTCCGAATCGTGAGCCGTATCTCAGAAGCGCGGAATATTGATATTATGCAAAAGGCAGGCGCCGATTTTGTATTAAGTTACTCAACATTGGGATCAGAAGCGGTTTTATCTATTTCTAAAGGTCAAGAATTAACCGTTTTGGGTGAAGGTTTCACCCTATTTATTATTGCCATTCCAAAGTCATTAGAAGGTAAAACCCTTGCTGAATCCGGCATAGGCGCTAAAACGGGACTATCTGTTATTGCCATAAAAGAAAACGATGAAGTGGTAACCTTATTATCTGCAAAAACAATACTGCCACATGGTGCGGAAATAGTCATGCTTGGTAATATAGACATGAAACAGAAATTCAATAAAATATATGTTAACCGTGCTTAATAAGATTTTTAAAGTCCTTTACCATTTCAAAGACCAATTAATATATAGCTATTATTATGTTATTTAAGCATCCGTTTTAGCTTGGGTTATATCCCGAAACGTAGGTGCGTTTTCGGTAATACTGCCAGCACCTTTCTTATTAATTTTAAAAGTGACATCTTTTGTGGTGGTAAACAAAAGCACGGTTAAAAAGGGCGCTTTTAGACGCTGTTTTACAATCTCAAACGCTTCTTCTATAGAATGTGTTTCTTCAACATCTTCCGTTTCTTTGGAAGCATAGCGCAATTTCACCAACACCTTAAAGTCATCCTTGGCGTAAATGGGTCTGACAAAAATGTTTTTCAAATTTGGTTTACCAACGGTTTTTGCCATGGTTAATTTAGCAAAGCGTTCTTCTTGAATACTTTCGGTTACTTGATTCCAAAAAAGAATAAACACATCTTGATACGCCATAAACTAAAATTGTTAGGTAATAATTGTTAGGATTCAAAAATACCATTTATAAACCAAAACCTTATGATCCGTTTAATAAGAAATAACCAATAGTGCTCATGCTTTTAAAGCAACTAATATCACCTGACATTTGGAATTTGGAATTAAATACGCTATTTCCCAATACAATATGTAATTTTCCTTGTATTTATTGGGGTTAGAACATTTGGGCAACAAATAGGATACAAAAAACACCTAAAAAGGGTAAATTGAGGGTAATTATTAATAAATTCAATTACGAATATAGCATAAAAAAACCACTCATAAAGAGTGGTTTCATACATAAAAACATCAACCGTTAATTAGCTGTTCCAGAGCCTAAATAAA